>CAYMQX010000045.1:10680-12711 GCA_964392495.1 uncultured Anaerolineaceae bacterium | reverse complement strand
GTCGACCACCAGGTCCATTTTTCCGCGCGGCGCAGGTTCTGTGAATTTGACGGTCTTCACCTTGTCCCGTGCGTGTTCCTCCGCGATGATGTTGTCGTGCGTTCCGAGATAATGACGCAGGAAGAACTCGTGTCCCTTGGCGCTGGATTGGATGGCGTTGCCCCGCCAGATGATCCAGACCCGCGGCCAGTTCTCTTTCGCGTCGGGGTCATCCACCGAAAATTCGAGCCTGCCGTCCTTGAGCTGCCCGGCCGCCCACTTCGCAACCTCACCGGAGGATTTTGCCCCTGCAGCATCGGCGTTCTTCATGACCTCAATGGAACTGGTCTTGAACTGCGGGAAGTATGGCATCCAGCCCATGCGCACCGCCATCGCTTCCAGGTCCATCGCGTGACCCTTCGCCCATTTGGTTTCTGGCGGGACGGGCGCATAATCGGTGAAATCACCCTCGTAACGCCACTGGTCGCTGTTGACGTAATGCCAGGTTGGAGATTGCTGCTGGCGCGGCGGTTTTTGCCAGTCGAGCGCGAACGCCAGGCTTGTCCACGGCGCGACCAGGGTGAGTTTTTCCTGCCCCACGTAGTGGTTCATCCCTCCGCCGTTGACCCCGCAGCAGCCGCACAGGATCAGCGCATAGATCGGCGCCCGGTAGGCAAGATTATTGTTGTACCAGTGGTTGATGCTCGCGCCGACAATGATCATCGACTTGCCGTTCGTCGCTTCAGCGTTGGCGGCAAATTCGCGCGCCAAGCGGATGACCGTGTCGCGCCCGATGCCCGTGTAGGTTTCCTGCCATGCGGGCGTGTACGCGCCGACCTCATCGTAACTGGCCGGATAATCCCCCGGCAGTCCGCGGCCCACGCCGAATTGCGCGATGACAAGGTCGAACACGGTCGTGACCAGTTTCCTTCCTTCGCGGGTCTCGATGTATCTTGCCGGGACGCCGCGCAAAGCCGTCTTCTGCTCCGCGAATTCGTAGAACGAAACATTGACCGTCTCATCCTGCGAACCCAAAAATGAAAGCGTTGGCTCGATGGGCGAATCGTCCAGGCCATCTTCCATTTTGATATTCCACTTGCCTTTTTCCTTGCTCCAGCGGTCACCCACCGCGCCTTTGGGCATTCGCGGCGCATTCGCCTTCGCATCCTGCACAAGGAACTTCCACTCCCCATTCTCCACATCCTTGTAACGCTCGACCGTGTTCGCGCGGATGTAGCGTCCCGCCTTGTAGCTGTCGCCCTCCTTTTCGAGTTCGATCAGGAAAGGCATATCCGTGTTCTCTTTGAGATAGTTGGTGAAATACGGCACCTGCCGATCCACATAGAACTCTTTCAGGATGACATGATTGACCGCCATCCAGATCGCCGTATCCTGCCCCGCCTTGACAGGGATCCACCAATCGGAATATTTCGCCACCTGCGAAAAATCCGGCGCGATGACAACGAACTTCGCCCCCTCGTGCCGCGCCTCAGAGATGAAATGCACGTCAGGTGTGCGCGTCATGTTCAGGTTCGATCCCATTGAGACGATGAACTTGCTGTTATACCAATCGGCAGATTCACATACGTCGGTCTGGTCGCCCCAAATTTCCGGAAAGGCGTTCGGCAGGTCGGCATACCAATCATAGAAACTCATGTTCACACCGCCGAACAGCTGCAGGAAGCGCGAGCCCCCTCCATACGAAAGATACGACATCGCGGGGATCGGTGAAAACCCAAAGACACGGTCGGGACCATATTTCTTCGCCGTGTAAAGCGTGGAGGCGGCCACGATCTCCAGCACCTCCTCCCAATTTGTCCGGCGGAACCCGCCTTTGCCGCGCGCCTTTTGGATCCGCTTGCGCTTCGCATCATCCTCGACGATGGACTGCCACGCTTCGACCGGGCCTTTTCCCTGCCGGCGTGCCTCGCGCCAAAAATCCAGCAGGACGCCGCGCGCGTAAGGGTACTTGACCCGTATCGGGCTGTACACATACCACGATGCGGAAATCCCACGCTGGCAGCCCCGCGGCTCGTACGGCGGCAATCCGTC
>CAYMQX010000045.1:0-10670 GCA_964392495.1 uncultured Anaerolineaceae bacterium | reverse complement strand
ATCGGTCTGCTGCATTTCCCACGTGATGATGCCGTCCTTGACGTACACCTGCCACGAGCAGCCCCCGGTGCAGTTCACCCCGTGCGTACTGCGGATGATGTTATCGTGCTGCCAGCGGTTGCGATAGAACTCCTCCCACTGCCGTGCTTGCGGGTTTACCAGGTCCTTTATCCAACTCATGGTGTGTGCCTCCGTTATTCCCTGATCCCAACCGCTCTCCCCAAGCGGGATGGGTTGGGATCAAGGTGGATTGTTTATTTCTTCCGCGCCGCGTAGGCCCGTTCGAGCATCGGCTTCCGCACACCCCTCAGCCGTTTCCCCCAATAGAAATTCGCAAGTATGATGAGCACCGCCGCCCCACCCACAGCCAACAAGGCTATTTGCAGCAGGGCGGTTGGTTCCCGGCCGGAAACGGAGGCGTTCTTCATGAAGGCGAACAGATCCGCCTGTTCCTGGGTGGTGAGGGGTGTCCCTTTCCATACTGCATTCATCGTTACAGTGGCAGGCGCCGCCAGAAAGGCCGGCAGTCCCTCGCCATATTTGTTGTAGCCGTTCGCGGTCAGGTCTGGTCCCAAGTTTCCTCCGCCCAGTGCACCGATCCCTGCAATACTATGACACGAAATGCAGTGCGGGCCTCCATTTTGGAAGCGCTTATCGCCGATGAAATACGCCTTTCCGCTCACCGCATCTCCCGCGGGCAGCGCAGGACCGCTCACCGTTGTGCCGCCACCCAGGAAGGTGATGAGCGCGTCCACCTGTTCGGGCGTCAATCCCAGATTTGGCATGGGAATGTTGTTGAATTGCTGCAGAAGTTGGGTTGCGATCGGGTCGCCGGAAGCCAGCACCTTGTCCGGTGCAAGGATCCATTGGGAAAGCCAGGCTCGATCCCGGAGTTTCGTCACCCCCTGCAGGTCGGGTCCCACCAGAACCCCGGAGCCAATGGTGTGACAGGCTGTGCATTTCTCCTTGAAGAGCGCCGCCCCATCCGGCGTTTGTGCGAGGGGCCTGGCAAACACAGCGCTGGTGAAGATGAACAGGACCATCATCGCCAGCGCCAGCGGTAACACAACATACCTGGGGATCGGGGCAGGCTTCGCATTTTTGGTCATTTTTATTGATCGCTCCTCTCATCTGATGGATCTTCCACCCCGGACGCAACAGGCAGGTTGCGAATGGTTTCCAACAAATCAGTGCCGCGTGCCGGAAGGATGTGAGTTGAATGCACACGCACAATGTTTTCGGTCAGCCCCGCCCGGATGATGGGCAGTTTGGGATACGCCTCCATGATGGCCGAGGTCAGTCTTGCACTGGCCTCGCTTTGCAGATCCTCGTCCACGATCAGCACCACGCTTGGGCTTGCCTCGGCGATCTTCGAACAGACTTCCTCCTCCAGGTCCCACGGTCCGATCACCTCCACCTCCGACTCGGCGCGCAGGATCGTCTCCACGCTTTCACCGAAGAGATTTTGAGAGCACACCAGCAGGACGCGTCGTTTTGGCATGATGGCCGCGCGCAAAAGCTCCATAAAACATCGTTAAGGTTACAGGAAAACTCATTGCAATCCAATCCCTCTCAATCACGCCCCAGGGATAAAAAAAGAGTGATCCTTCGTCACTCTTTTTCGAAAAAGAATTAGTTCTTAAATGAAGTGGGGTTTACGCGCCGCGATCAGAGAACAATGCCGGCCAGCAGCTTTCATCCCCTGCCAGTAATTCCAGCCCATCACGTGCCGGTAACGCGCACGGCGAGGCTCCAAAACGTTCCGCTGCCTCTCGCGCAGCAGGCGAGAAGAACGCCGTTACTTCGCAGTGCACGTCCCCCTCTTCACGCCGTACAAAGACCGCCATCAGGCTGGGCCTGCCTGCCGATTCAAATATCGGCTGAAAGGTCTCCTCGATCTCTGCACAGACCGCCGGCGCCCACACTCCATCCCCCAGGGATTTGGAATACCATACGTTCATACCAACCCCTTGCTCTTTGCAACCCTTGCTGCCTCGCGCCGCGTGGACACCTGCAGCTTCGACAGGATGTTCCTCATGTGCGTTTTGACCGTATTCAGGCTGATGGTCAGCGCCTCGGCAACCTCTTTATCGGTCGCGCCTCGTGAGACCTGCACCAGTACCTGCTGTTCACGTTCGGTCAGTCCGTTGTCCTCCTCCCGGATCGTGCCCCCGTGCGCGCTCAAACGGCGAAATTCCGCCAGAACGCGCCCGGCCAATGATGGCGACAACGCAGCTTCGCCCTGCATCGCCCCGCGCAGCATGGACAACATTTCCTGCGAGCGGATCTCCTTTAGCAAGTATCCCTGCGCGCCATACTTGAGCGCCTCGAATAGTTTCTCATCGTCATCCCGCACCGTCAGCACCACGATCCTGGTCTCCGGCAGCGCCTCCTTGATCTGGCGGGTCGCTTCCAATCCATCCATGCTCGGCATCTGCACATCCATCAGGATCAGGTCGGGTTTGAGTTCCTGTGCTTTGACAAAAGCCTCCAGACCGTCATTCGCCTCGCCGACCACCTCCAGGTCGGGTTGTGAGGCGATGATCCCCGCCAGTCCCTCGCGGAACAGGGAGTGGTCATCCGCAAGTAATACGCGCACTTTTGCCATGACGATTATTCTCTCATCCCTCGGGCCACTTCAATGTGATTCGCGTCCCGCGTCCTTGCTCTGATTCGATTTCAACATGTCCACCGATGTGCGCAGCCCGCGCCTGCATGATTTTCAGGCCGAAATGTCCGTTCGGTTCGGGCTGCGACGAATCAAAACCCCTGCCGTCATCCTCGATGACGATAAAGTAATGGCCGTTCTCCCGGCCCAGCCGTGTGTGGACGTGTTTTGCTTCGGCGTGGCGCGCCACATTTTTTAACGCTTCACGCGTGACGTTCACCACCTGCTCCGCCACCGGGCGCTCGCACTTCGGCAGGGAATCCTCCCTCCATGTAACCTGCAGTTTCGTCTCCCCCATAAACTCATCCACCACATTTCGTAAACGCGTCTGCAGATCCGGGGCGGGCGGCGATTCGTCCAGCAGGCTGTTGATGGCGCGGCGTGTCTCGGCGGTGGCCTTTTCTATCGTGGCTCGTGTCTTTTGCAGACGCCTGAGCGCCTCTTCAGCCTGCCCTGCCGACACCAGTTCTGTCGCCTGGTCGGTCATCAATCCAAGATAACTCAATGTCTGGCCGAGTCCATCGTGCATGTCCGCCGCGATGCGGTTGCGTTCCTCCAGCGCGGCGACCTTCTCCGCCTGGGCATACAACTGCGCGTTCTGCAGCGCAACCGCGGCGGTGTTCGCCAGTTTGGTCACGATATCCGCTGATTCCCTGGAGAAGCGATCGCGTTGGGCACTGCTTACGCATAACGCGCCGATGACTTTATCGCTGACTCTCAACGGCGCCACGACATGGCTGGGGGCATGGGCATTGGATTGCAAACCGCATCCGCCCACACATTGATCATTACTGCAAACGATAGCCTGATGGCTTGTCAATACCGCGCTGGCGCGGTTGAGCGTGGACATGCGCTCCATGGTTCCCGTGGAAGAGCTGCCGCTTGCGGATTTGAGCAAAAGATATTGCCCTTCCTCGTCCAACAGGCACAGCATGGCGGAGTCGCCCTCCAATAACACCCGCGCCTTGTCAGTCACGGACTTCAGTACCAGCTCCACATCCAACTGTGAGGCGATTTCACGGCTGACCTCATTAAGCGCGTCGAGTTCGCGCGTGCGCCGCCCCACGCGCTGTTCAAGCGTGGACATCAGATCCAGTAATTCGGCTCGCGAACCCCGCAGACTCTGCCTCATCGAATCGAACGATTCAGACAGCGCCCGCACCTCCTCCGGCCCTTCAACCTGGATTGCCGTATCGAGATCATTCTCACCCAGGCGGTTTGCGGCACGCGATAGCTCGCCCAGGGGCCTGAGCGCGGATTGACGTGTGACCCACGCGCCCACCCCCAGCAGGATCAACGCGCCGGTCAGGAAACCGATCTGCATGATGCGCAGGCGGCTGACTTTGGTAGTGGCATCGGTTTCGTACAAACGCACCACTTCATCAGCGCGCTCCACAAGCATGGATGACTTTTCCTCTATGGATTGAAGTTTGACCGGGAACGAAAGATCGTCGCGCGGGGTTTGCTGTAATTCATCGAGTTGGGCGCGGAATCCGTCCCAGGCAAGGGATGTTTCATCCAACGCAGATCGAATCCCGGGGTCCCGCGTGAACGGAAGCGTGACGGTTATATCCGAAAGATAAGGGGCATCCCCCCCATCGCGCAGTGCGTGCAAAGACTGCTCGAATGTCCGCTCTGCCTCCTGCAGGGCTGCGTTGGCCGCTGCTTCTCCCCTGCCGGCCTCAAACGCCAGCCGTGCCAGTTGCTGCGCCAACATCCGTTGGCGTCCCGCCAGGTTGATCAGCAGTGCATCCTGCCTCTGCGTTTCGCTTCCCCACAGCATCGCACCAACGGATACGACCACCAGCAGGGCGAATCCAATAAAGAGGAAGGCCAACCGCGCTTGAAGGCTCTTGAACATCGAACAATTCTTCCAGCATTATACACTTCCGGCTGCTTTTTGGCGCCGTGGCAGGGGTGGGTCTCCTGCGTTTGGCTCGTCTCATCATGGCAGTTCCAATATAAGTTCTTCCTGCCCGCCTCATTCTTCCCGACTTTTTCAGGCCACCCCCTACAAAATTCCCCCTTGACAGTCTTGAACAATTGTTCTATAGTGGAATTTCCCGCGGCCACTCCTACACGACCATTCCATTGCCTGACGATCCACGAACCATTTATTGGTGAAGGAGATTCCTTTAATGCAGAGCAGTGCCCGTTTCCCCGTTGTATCCGATCCAGAATATCAGCCTCTTCTCGCGCAGATCAAAGGTCCCTTGGTCTGGCCCGGGCAGCCCGACTATGACGAAGCCCGCCGCGCCCTCCAGGGCGGCATTGACCGCTATCCTGCCCTCGTCGTGAAAGCTCTCGATGCCATGGATGTACAGCAGGTCGTCAACCTGGCGCGCCTCTCCGGCCTCGAGCTTGCAGTCCGCAGCGGCGGTCATTCCGCTGCCGCCCACTCCACCACCGAGGGCGGCATCCTCCTCGACCTCTGCAACCTGCGTGATATGCACATCGATCCTCAGGCTCAGACCCTCTGGGCCGGTCCCGGCCTCACGGCGGGCGAGGTGGTGAATGCCCTCGCCGGGCACGGCCTGGCGCTCCCTCTTGGCGATACCGCCACCGTCGGCCTCGGCGGTATTACCCTGGGCGGAGGCATCGGCTATCTCGTCCGCAAGTTCGGCCTGACCATCGATGACCTCCTCGCCGCCGAACTCGTCACCGCCGAAGGCGAATGCCTCCAGGTGGATCCCAATAACCACCCCGATCTCTTCTGGGCAATTCGCGGCGGGGGCGGGAATTTCGGTGTGATTACCCACTTCCTTTTCCGGGTTCACCCTCTCGAGCACGTCTACGGCGGGATGCTCGTCCTGCCCGCCACGCCCGAGAGCCTCTCGGGGTTCATCAAAGTCGCTCAGCACGCCCCCGACGAAGTCTCCACCATCGCCAACGTGATGATCGCTCCGCCCATGCCTTTCCTCCCTCAAAAGGCTCACGGCGAGCTGATCATTATGGCGATGATGATGTACTCCGGCGATCCTCGGGACGGGGAAGCTGCCTTCGCTCCCTTCCGCCAGCTTGTGGATCCCCATCCGCCCCTCGCTGACATGCTGCGCCCCATGCGCTACCCGGAGATCTACCCTCCCGAGGAGGCCGCCAGCCAGTCCGGCCCGCCCTGTATCTCCATGCGGACCCTCTTCCTGGATTCTCTCGATGAACAGACTGCCGCGCTTGTCGTCGGAGGTCTGCGCATCTCCACCGGCGCACTGATGACCATCGCACAATTCCGCGTCCTCGGCGGCGCCATGAGCCGCGTCCCTGTGGAGGCCACCGCATTTGCCCATCGCAATTCGCGCATCATGGCCCAGATCCTGGCGCTCTATCCCGATCCTGCCGCGGCACACGTGCACGAGACCTGGGTAAGCGACCTGGCCGCCGCCCTCCAGCAGGGCGATCCCGGCCGCTATGTCAACTTCCTCGGCCCCAGCGCCGAATCCGAGGTGCGCGCCGCCTATCCCAATGGCGCCTGGGAGCGTCTCCAAAGCATCAAATCCCGCTATGACCCCTCCAACCTGTTCCGTCTCAACCAGAACATACCTCCAAAATAACGATCCTGTGGCCGGTTAAATACTATGACAGTTGATCCACCGCTTTCCTCCTGTCAACCTTCGCTGCGCCGGCAGCCTCTCTTGACAGGCCATTATGCGGGGAGTATATTCCCGCTGTCGATGAGTATGCTTTCTTCATCTGAACCTGACCCCGCACGTAGAATTCCCAGCCAGTTGGGTAGATGGGGCTGATGCGGCCCTTGCCGAGCCCAGGAACCTCCTGCCCTGCCCTTTGACTGGTGCGGGGCATTTTTTTTGGAGGTGACATGGGATTGCTCCAAAACATCCTGCCGCCTAAAGAACGCCTGGAGCGCCCCTTCACCTGGGGCGATCTGATCGTAATCCTGCTGATGACCGTGCTCCTTTATGGGGGCACACGTCTTGCCTTTGATTCCCCCTCCATCATTGGCGGCCCGCAGATCACGCTGGACCCCGCGGCGCTGCCCTGGTACACACTGCTTTCCATCGGTCGGATGCTGGCCGCCTATGTCCTTTCCCTGGTGTTCACGCTTACCTATGGTCGCTCCGCCGCCTACAACCGCCGCGCCGAATCCATCCTGATGCCTCTGCTCGACGTATTGCAGAGCGTGCCCATCCTTTCCTTTCTGCCCGTCGTTCTGCTCGGTTTGAGCGCTCTCCTGCCTCAAAGGCTGGCTGCGGAATTGGCCGCCATCGTCCTGATATTTACCAGCCAGGCCTGGAATATGACCTTCGGCTGGTACCAGTCCCTCACCACCATCCCGGTGGAGCTGCGCGAGGCCAGCGCCATTTTCCGTCTGAACGGTTGGATGCGTTTCAAGCGCCTTGAATTGCCCTTTGCCGCCATCGGTTTGATCTGGAACAGCATCATGTCCTGGGCGGGCGGCTGGTTCTTCCTGATGGCCGCCGAGATCTTTACCGTCGGCTCGCGCGACTTCCGCCTCCCCGGTCTGGGAGCCTATCTCCAGGAGGCCGCCACTCAGGGCGATTTTCACTCCATTTTCCTTGGGCTCCTGGCCCTTATTACAACCATCGTCGCCCTCGACCAGTTCGTTTGGCGTCCTCTCCTGGCCTGGTCGGATCGCTTCAAGGTGGAAACTGTGGAAAGCGATCAACCCCCCACCTCCTGGTTCTACGATATGCTGCATACTTCAAGTCTGGTCTGGTGGATTCGCTCCCGCTTCGGGGTCATCTCGGAAGCTTTCGACCAATGGATGATCCGCCGCTCACCCGTGCATTCCCGGAACGAGGAAAGTACTGCCTCTACTACCTGGAAGACCGCCCTGCTGTATGTCTGCATTAGCTTCATTGTGCTCTATGGCGGTTACCATGCCATTCTCATGCTGGCCTCGGTCGCTGCCCCTCAATGGGGGCAGATAGGCGTGGGGGTGATCGCGACCTTTATCCGCGTTAGTGTATCCCTGTTGATCGCCCTCCTATGGACGATCCCGGTGGGTGTCGCCATCGGGACCAACCGGAGGGTCGCCACCATCCTCCAGCCTGTCGTCCAGGTGACCGCCGCGGTCCCGGCCACTGCCGTCTTCCCGATCCTTCTGCTGTTCTTTATCAATATGGCTGGCGGCCTGAATATCGCTGCCATCCTGCTGATGCTCATGGGCACGCAATGGTACCTGTTGTTCAATATCATTGCCGGTGCCACTGCCATTCCCCAGGACCTGAAATACACCTCCTCCCTGCTGCAGCTCTCACGCTGGGAACGATGGCGCACCCTCATTCTTCCGGCCCTCTTTCCCTACATTATTACCGGCTCGATCACGGCCAGCGGCGGCGCATGGAACGCCAGCATCGTCGCGGAATATGTTCATTTTGGCGGAAAAACCCTGTTCGCCACCGGCGTGGGCTCGTTGATCTCGCAGGCCACCGCCGGCGGTGATTACCCACTGCTCCTGGCTTCCACCCTCAGCATGGTCCTGACGGTCGTGCTTGTCAATCGCCTGTTCTGGCGGCGCATGTACCGGCTCGCAGAGAATCGTTACCGGATGGAGTGACCCATGACCGTTTCTGATCCCCGCAGCCCCCTGCTCAAGCTGCGCAAAATCCAGCAAATCTACACCAGCGGCCAGCGCCGCTTTACTGCGGTCAAGGATGTCAATCTGACCGTCTTCGACGGTGAATTCGTTGCCATTCTCGGCCCCTCCGGCTGCGGCAAAAGCACCCTCCTGCGCATCCTCACCGGCCTTCAGAAGCCCTCCGAAGGCAAGGTCCTCTATCACGACCAGCTCCTCCAGGGCGTCAATCCCCACGCCACCATTGTCTTCCAGACCTTCGCCCTCTTTCCCTGGCTCACGGTCTTGGAGAATGTGGAGCTGGCGCTTAAAGCGCGCGGGGTCCCACCCGGCATTCGCGGCCCCCGCGCCCTGGACCTGATCGACCGAGTCGGATTGGACGGGTTTGAGACCGCTTATCCGCGCGAGCTTTCGGGCGGTATGCGCCAGAAGGTGGGTTTCGCCCGCGCCATGGCCGTGGAGCCGGAACTGCTCTGTCTCGACGAGCCATTCTCCGCCCTGGATGTCCTCAGCGCCGAATCCCTGCGCGGCGAGTTGATGGAATTGTGGACCAGCAACAGCATCCCCACCCGCGCCATCCTGATGGTCAGCCATAACATCGAAGAAGCCGTCTTCATGGCCGACCGCATTGTTGTCATGGACAAGGAGCCCGGACGCATCATCGCCGAGGTCAAAGTGGAGATCCCACATCCCCGCCAGCGCAAATCTGAGGAGTTTCAGGCCGTTGTCGATCATGTCTACGCCATGCTGGCCGGCCATACCGAGCCCGAATCCCTTGAGCTGGGTTCGGCCCCCGGCGAGCAGGGGCGCACGCGCGCCCTTCCGCACGTTGCCATCTCGGACCTGTCAGGTCTGCTCGAGCATCTCTCCGAACTTCCCGGCGACCGCCAGGATATCTATCGCCTACCCGATGAGCTCAGCGTTGACCCTGGCCACATCCTGAGCCTCACCGAAACAGCCGAAATCCTCGGGTTTGCCAGCGTCGCGAAGGGAGATATCGAGTTGACCTCCCTGGGTGAGACCTTTGCAGAAGCCAGCATCCAGGCGCGCAAGGAGATCTTTGCCACGCGCATCCGCCGCCTGCCCCTCGTCCGCTGGCTGACCTCCATGCTGAATCATTCCGAAAACCGCGCCCTGGATTGGGATGTCATTCAAACCGCCCTGGAACTGGAGTTTCCCGAAGAGGAAGCCGAAAAGCAGCTTAACACCCTCATCACCTGGGGCCGCTACGCCGAATTGATCTCCTACAACGACGACAAAGCCCTCGTCTATCTGGAGACCTCCACTCCATCAACGCAGTAACGAATTTAGTCCTTTATTTTTTCCGAAACCATAAGCTCCGCCGCCCTCTCCGCCTCACACTCCGAACGAAGTGAGCGCACTTTGACCAGTGAGCGCGCCGACCCGACCGTCTTCCATCCAGAGCCGCAGGCCGGGAAGCACTAATTTCGTTCCGTCCGCCGCATTGCACGCCTGGCTGCTGCATGGTCCATCCTTTTCAACTTTGCCCCCGACCCGCCGCGGATCTCCTCAATATCTGGTGCTGTCAGAAGGTGAAATGCCAGGGACTCTTTATCTCGCGCCTTCTTGGATTTGGTCTTCTTTAGATTCTCCAGGGTGCTTCGAAAGTGCCTGATCAATGCCGGATGACTGCCGAAGAATTCCTCCGGCTCGACATTTCCCTCCAGCACATCGTTCAGTCCGATTTTTTCATACAGGCTGCTCACAACTCCATAGGAAAAATCTGCTGAAATGCCCAGTTCGTCTGCCAGCTCATGCCGCTCCATGCTAAAGATAAACGCCATAACGGCCCGGGCTGCATCCAATTCGGAGAGCGGCACGATCGACCTTCGCCCATCCAGGATTAAGAATTCGTCAGGGAGCCGGGGATCGCTCTTCATAAGACCATACACCCCCGGTGTAATGACAAATCTTCCCTCGGCCGCCAGCGAGACTGCCCAGGCCAGGGAATTTCGGATCTCACCCTTGAGGATATAACCACAGCCTCCTGTCGATAGATTCAGAAGACTGGCGGTTTTTATGTTCGGCAAGACGCTCGTGAACAGGATCGCCCGCCCCGGATGGTGCTCCGCGGTACGAGTCAGCACCTCTCTGAGCCAGTTCGAATCCCCTGGAATATCCGTATCGATCAAAATCAGGCTGGCGCTGATTTGGTTCGCCTTCAGACCTTGCATGACCGTCGATAATTCCACAGGGGAACTGGCTGTCCCCACTACACGTGTACGCCAATCCCGCCGGAAGATCAATTCCATCCAGGTGCGGGCGTGATAGTCATCCTCCACAATTACAATATGAGAGTCTCCTGCTATCATGCACAACCTCCCTTCGGTTGGGTCACTGCCCCTGTTTTCATTATAGGCGAAAATCGACAACCCCGTTTCTCCCATAAACCTTCAAGAATTGCAGTTGGGTCTCAAAACCGCCGAT
>CAYMQX010000044.1:0-12769 GCA_964392495.1 uncultured Anaerolineaceae bacterium | reverse complement strand
GTGACCTGCGCCTCCGCCGTCCGGCCGGGAGGCAGCACACTGATCAAGACACTGATAAGGGCAAAGATGGTCAACCAGAGCCTGAGACTGCGACCAATATGACGATTCATGGAATCTCCTCCAGAGTTATGAAGTCGGGCCGAGGATGGTAAATTTAATAAAAATAGAGCACGCCGAATGCAACCGGTTTCGCCATTGGCTCACCACGGCCCTTCCCATGCATCGGGGAAAGCGACCATTTCGGACCGTGGGTTATCGCCTCGCATTCTCTCCTCCGGTGAACCATCACGGAAATGGAACACCTGCCTCTATTTTAAGTGTCGTTCTGCGCCTGTCAAGGAGCAAAAAGCAGCGCCAGTGTTCAGACCCCTCCCGCGCCGGTTAAGGCCGGGAGCGGACCTCGTAGATCTCCCCGTGATCGTCCCGATAGATCAGGGTCAGCTCGGCCAGGCGCCCCAAGTCCTCCGGCCCGGCAAGGTACTTGTACTCGTTGGGGGTGAACCAGATCAGGTAGCCCGGCGCCTCCCCCGGCCAGCCCGGATGTTCCGAGCGCAGGACCTTCTCCCGTTCCCCGGGCGGCAGGCTGTTGTCCACCGGCAGCAGCACACGGATGGGCCTCTTGTACTGGAACCAGAGCAGGTTCACATAGTTGCTGTAGAGGGCCGCCCCGGGATGCTCCCCGGCCAACCTGCGCCCCTCCTTCACCACCTCCATTTCGGTGAAGTGGCTGGAGTTGTAGATATTGTAATTGCTTGGCTCGCCGTTCACCCGCGCAAGCTGCAGGTACTCCTGGAGGTCGTACAGGGGATAGATGAACCACACCAACAGCAGCAGCGCAGCCGCCGCGCCCGCCCATCTTGAACCCTCCAGCCGCCTCAGCACCAGGGCTTGCCAAGTGAGCAGAAGAAAGACCAGCAGCGCCGGCAGCAGGATGATGTAATAGCGGTCGGAGGTCAGGTCCCGGTGATCGATGGTGTTCACCGTAAAGGCCATCAACAGGTAATAGGCTGCCGCAAAGACCAGCGGCGGCCAAGCATCCCGCCCCGCCAGCAGCCCTCTCCATTCCCTCCAGCCGCCAGCCCTCCCCGGGTTCAGCAGGATCAGGATCAGCGCCGCAGCCAGCAGCACGATCCACGGCCTCAACAGCAGGTCTTTCAGGCCTGGCGCATAAGGCAGGAACCAGTGCAGGACCTTCGTCATGGACAGGCTCAGGTTCTCCAGCGGCAGCATCTCGCCGTAGGCTCGCGTGCCGAAGAGCGTGCCGTGTCCGAGCAGGTTGTGGCCCACCAGCCAGACCCCGAGCGGCAGCGCCGCAAGGCCCCCGGCCAGCAGTAGCAACGGAACGCCTTTCCAGCCCCGCTTCACCAGCACTGCCAGCCCCATTACCGCCAGCAGCGTCACGCCGGGGTAGCGCTGGAGCATCGCCAGCGCTGCCCAAAGCGACATGTCCGCAAGTCTCCTGGAGGAAGCCTCTCCCAGGTAATCCCCCGCGGACAGGAAGAACAGCACCAGGAAGGTCACGAACAGCGGGTCGGAGGCCACGTTCGCATAAATGCGGACCATCGAGCTGGACAGGGCAGCCCCCGCCCCCGCGATCAGGGCGTAGTGCAATTTCCCGGCGAAGATGCGCTCGAACAGCCGGCCCCATAACCAGATATTGAGGGGGAAGAGCAGCAGGTTGAGGTACCAGGCCGCATGGAAGATGTCGAGCCGCGTCAGCAGGCTCAGCCCCGCCAGCGCCAGCGGATAGAGCGGCGGCCAGAGCACGTAGGCGGAGCCCACAAAGTCCGTAAATCCCCGGCCCGCCAGCAGGCCCTCCGCCGTGGACATGGCCCGCACCGCGTCCGAGGACACCCCCGCCCCATATTTCGAGGTGGTGATGAGGACGACGACCAGTCCCAGGAGCGCCAGTACCAGGACGCCAAGGCGATATTGTCTTGTATTCAGTGTGATCTGCAGCACACCGCCATTATAGTGGATGAGCCCGGGCGGCGCATCTCACCAGAAAGGGCGCTCTCCGGGGTTCCGGATGATACAATACCACCACATGCTCCCCGATTTCCGCGTCCGCCAGCGTGACTACCTGCTAGAGCTTTCGCGTGCCCTCACCCAGGAGCTCGACCTGGAGAAGCTGCTGGCGCGCATCCTGCGCATCTCCATCGAGATGCTTGCAGGGCAGGCCGGGCTGATCGCCCTCAAGGACGCGGATGGCTGGCGCGTGGCCGCGGCGCATGGCATTCCTCCGGCCTTCCTCTCCTACCTCGAACCGCTGCTGGGCGAGGAGCAGGTGCGCGAGCTGGATATCCGCGAACTCAACCGGATGCTCAAGGACCTGACCTACACCGCCAGCATGGGCCTGCTCAACGGCACCGGGCTGCCCCTCGCCGCCCACGACCAGGTCATCGGGGTGATCTTCATCTTCCGCAATTATCCCGACCGCTTCTCGCCCAACGACCGCAGCCTGCTGCAATCCTTCGCAGACCAGGCCGCCATCGCGGTCTATAACGCGCAGCTCTACGGGCAGTTGTCCTATGAAAAACAGCGCCTCGATGCCCTGCTGGATTCAGGCGCCGATGCCATCCTGATCCTGAGATCGGACCATACCATCGAGCGCGTCAACTCGGCCTTTGAAAAGCTCTATGGCCGCCCCCGCACAGAGCTGATCGGCAAACCCCACGAGGAGATCATCCGCTGGGCCGGGCAGACCCAGGGCGCCACGCTGGAGGAGGCCGAGCGGGGCGGCTGGCCTTTGACACCCAACGCCAGCCTGTATGTGGAAGGCGACCTCGAGCGCGAGAACCTCCTGCCCGCCATCCCGGTGGGTGCCACCTACGCCCCCCTGCTCTCTGCCGAAGGCAGGCTGCGCAACATCTTTGTAAGCGTGCGCGATATCACTCACTTCCGCACCGCCGAAGAGATCAAATCCACCTTCATCAGCATCGTCAGCCACGAGCTGCGCACGCCGGTGGCCCTCATCAAAGGCTATGCCTCCACTCTGCGCCGCGATGATGCCCGCTGGGACAAACACACCATCAACGATTCGCTGGCCGTCATCGAGGAGGAAGCCGACCGCCTCTCGCACATGGTGGATGACCTGCTGGATGCCTCCCGCCTGCAGGCTGGCGGGCTGAGCCTGAACAAGGGCGATGTGGCCCTGCCCGCCCTGGCGGCGCGCCTCGCCGAGCGTTTTGACTCTCAAAAAGGCCAGCACCGCTTCGTCGTGGAGTTCCCCCCGAACTTCCCCGTGGTACTGGGGGACGAAGGCCGGCTCGAACAGGTGCTCTCCAACCTGGTCTCCAACTCCCTCAAGTATGCCCCCGGTGGCGAGATCCGCATCCGCGGCAGCCTGCGCCCCGACGATGTTATCGTCTGCGTCAGCGATGAAGGTCCCGGCATTGATCCGCGCGACCTGCCGCATATCTTCGACCGCTTCTACCGCGCCACCAGCGCTGTCAAGCAGACCAAGGGCGCCGGGCTCGGCCTCTACCTCGCACGCGCCATCGTGGAATCGCACGGCGGGCGCATCTGGGCCGACCCACAGCCCGGGGCCGGCGCGCGCATCTGCTTCTCCCTTCCCCGCTAACCTCTCACATCCCCCCTGAAAACTTCGGAAGTCTCCCTCATGTAGGGTAAAATTGGTTGTTTGCCTCATACCAAATCCATCCTGTTCATTGGAATCGCTCATGCCTCAAACCCAAATTGCCTGCCCCAACTGCCGCCGGATGATCTCCGCCAACATCGAACAGCTCTTCGACGTGACCGCCGACCCCCAGGCCAAGCAGCGCCTGCTGAACGGCAGCTCCAACGTGGCCCGCTGCCCTCACTGCGGCTATGAAGGCCGCCTGGCAACCCCCATCGTCTATCATGACAACAGCAAGGAACTGCTGCTCACCTTCTTCCCTCCCGAACTGGGGCTGCCCCTCAACGAGCAGGAGCGGGTCCTCGGCCCCATGATCAAGCAGGTCACCGACCACCTGCCGTCCGAAAAGCGCAAAGCCTACCTGCTCAGCCCCCGCGCC
The DNA here is from genome assembly GCA_964392495.1 of uncultured Anaerolineaceae bacterium. Taxonomy (GTDB): domain Bacteria; phylum Chloroflexota; class Anaerolineae; order Anaerolineales; family Villigracilaceae; genus JACPVF01. The sequence continues at coordinate 8,750 of CAYMQX010000044.1, read as the reverse complement.
AACCTCACCTATGAATCCATGATCGAGACCATCCTCGGCAAGGATGGCATCACCCCCGAGATGATCAAGGCCCAGCAGGAGCGCGTCATGCTGATCGAGCGCCTGCTGCAGGCCAGCTCCGCAGATGTCCGCAGCGAGATCATCAAGCAGAACCTGCCGGCCTTCGATGAGCAGTTCTTTGCCCTCTTCAGCCGCCTGGTACAGGGCGCCATGTCCAGCGGACAGCCGCCCGTGGCCCAGCAGATGGCCGAGCTTCAGAAGCAGCTCCTGGAAGAGACCGAGTTCGGCCGCGGGCTTCAGGAGTCGGTCAAGGAATTGGAGGCCGCCTCCAAGTCTCTGCAGGAACTCGGGCAGGGGCTCACCCGCGAGAAGCTGCTCGACCTGGTGATCGCCGCGCCCAACGACGGGCGGTTGAAGGCTTACGTCTCGCTTGCCCGCCAGGGGATGGACTATGCCTTCTTCCAGCTTCTCACCGACAAGATCGAGAAGGCCGCCGGGGATGAGAAAGAACGCCTCGAAGCGACCCGTGACCGCCTGCTCGATTTCACCAATGAGGCCGACCGCCAGATGGAAGCCCGCTACAAGCAGGCCCAGGGACTGGTGGACAAGATCCTGGAGAGCGAGGATGTGGCCGAAGCCACCCGCAGCAGTCTGGAGAGCTTTACCCAGGATGCGGTGGACATCGTCCAGACCATGCTGCGCCAGGCCTCCGAGAAGAACGATTACACCCGCATGGGCAAGCTGCAAAAGATGGTGCAGGTCTTGCAGGAAGCCAACGCCGCCCCGCCCGAGGTGGCCTTCATCGAGCAGCTCCTGGATGCGCCCGACGATGCCGCCATTGAAAAGATGCTGGTGGACAACGCCTCGATGGTGAACGATGGTTTCATGGAGGCGCTCAACGGCCTCGTGGCGCAGATCGATGCCGCCGCCGGACAGGGCAATGCCGAAGCCCGGGCGCTCAGCGAGAAACTCGGCCAGGTCTACAAGACCGCCCTCAAATTCTCCATGAAAAAGAACCTGGGCTGATCGCCCCCCCGCCCGGCTACCCGACCAATAGAACAGGCTCCCGAAGTTCGTAAGACTTCGGGAGCCTGCTGATTCCAAAGGGGCTCATCCCTACTCCTCCGCTTCTTCCCCCGCATCGTCCTCCGCCGCCGAAGTCGTCGAGACCGCCAGCAGCGCTTCGGCTGTCAGGTTAAAGGCTTTGGCGAACCCGGCCACGAAGCGCCCGCCTTTCATGGTGATCCGCCACAGGCGGAAATCACCGAACTCGAACAGAGGCGCAGACCTGGGAAAGCGCTCCACATAGCGGCCGCGGGCCGGCATGTAGCCCGGCTCACCCGTCAGCAGCATCTCTGCATTGCCGCGCAGTTCCACGCGCCCCAGGGTCAACGGGTCATCCCGGCCGTCATCCGCCTGGCTGATGAGCAGGCTGACGCGCTTGTCCTTTTGCATATCCTGGGTGTGCATCGCAAGTTCACTGGTCAGGAGAAAGAAGCACGAGAAATCCTCCAGGAAGGCATACGGCACCATTGAGACCGCCACCGCCCCACTGCGCGCCGTCCCCAGCGCAGCCGTACGACAGCCGCGGATCAGCTCCGCCAGTTGAATTTGAAATTCAGGTTTCACAGCGGCTCCCCTGAAGGCGGATTGTCCAGCCGTACACCGTGACCGCGCACCGTATCGATATACTGATGGGCCGGGTCGATGGAAGCCAGCCGGTCGCGCAGCCTGCGGATGAGCGCGTCCAGCGCCTGGTCCGAAACCCCCGCCGACTGCTCCTCACCCCAGACCGCCGCCACCAGCTCCGAGCGGCCGATCACCTGTCCCTGGTTGTCGTACAGCCGCCAGAGCAGCTTGAACTGCTGCGCCGAGAGCGGCGGCACCAACTGCTGCTGGTTCACCCACACCCGCCGCGATTTGGGGTCCATCATCAACCGCCCCGGTTTTCCCAATCCCTCCGCCAGCGGCATGGTCGCATCCGAGGTCAGGAAAATGAACTGCTGCGCCAGGGCGATCCCCACCATGTCACCATCCTGGAGCATCACCGGCGCCGTCAACTCCACCCCGTTATGATGCGTGCCGTTCTTGCTGCCCAGGTCCTCCAGCATCACCCCCTCCGGCGAGGGCGTAATGCGCGCATGGAAGCGCGAGACCTGGCGGTCCACGATGATCACATCACAGGTGCTCTCGCGCCCCAGCACGACCGTGCGGTTCAGCGGCCAGCGCTGGCCCTTCAGGGGGCCCTCCTGGGCGACCAGCATCGGGAATTCCTCAAGGTTTAAATCCATTCATTCTCCCTGCCAATTTCAATCAAATGACAACGAATGAGAGCTTCAAAGCCGTTTATAATATAGCAGAAAAACGGTTTTCTGTGCAGAATTCCACGCCGAGATGCTTGCACAGCGACCGTGGAACGGAGAAGAGTGCCCCTGTCTTTGAAAAAAGGGGAGGTCCTGCGCGGCCGCTATAAGGTCCGTGAGCAGATCGGCCAGGGTGGGATGGGCAGCATCTACCTGGCAGATGATCTGCGTCTGGAAGGCCGCCTGTGCGCCCTCAAGGAGGTCGAATATGACCGCGCCCTTCCGCAGCGCGTTCTGGAGGAGGCCCGCGAGCAGTTCTTGCGCGAAGCCACTGTGCTGGCGCGCCTCGATCACCCCAACCTGCCCAAGGTCTCCGATTTCTTCTCCAATGGCCCGCGCGATTACCTGGTGATGGACTATGTGCCCGGACACGACCTGCGCGAGCTGATGATGGAAAGCCGCCGCAGCAAGACCTTCCTGGACGAGCGCCAGGTGCTCGGCTGGGCCAGCCAGCTTGCCGACGCCCTCGCCTACCTGCACAGCCAGGAGCCGCCCATCATCCACCGCGATATCAAGCCCAGCAATCTGAAGGTCACTCCCAATGGCCTGGTCAAGCTGGTGGATTTCGGCCTGGTCAAGATCCTCGCCCCGGAGGAGGTCACCATCACCATCATCCAGGGCCAGGGCACGGCGCTGTACACGCCGCTGGAGCAGTACGGGGGGAACGATGCCCACACCGATGTGCGCGCCGATATTTATTCCTTCGGCGCCACCCTGTACCACATCCTCACCAACGATCCGCCGGCGGAAGCCCGCAAACGCTTCCTGCAGCCCGAAAGCCTCACCTCACCGCGCTCGATCAACCCGGCTATTACCCCCCGCACCGAGCGCGCCATCCTGTGGGCCATGGCCCTGCACCCCGATGAGCGGCCCAAATCCATGGAAGCCCTGAACGAAGTGCTGTTCGGCACGCGCGAATTCCCCACCGGGCAGATCGCCCGCAGGCCGGTCCAGCGTTCACCCTGGGAGTTCGCCCTCAACCCACCCGAAAGCCTTCTGGTCTGGGCAGTCGGGGGCCTGCTCTTTATCAGCCTGATTGCGACTTTGATGCACTAATCCGGCGGCTCCAGATCGTCGCTGCAATCACCCCCAGCAATTGTCCCCCCAGCGTAAAAGCGAGGATCCCCGCCATGCCCCGTTCGGCGGTCCATCCCTGCACGCCCGGAAGCCCCAGGGCGATATAGTTATAGGCCAGCAGCCCGCCCACCAGCACGCACAGCGACCAGCGCACGCCTTCCCGCCCGCCGCGCAGACGGCTGGCCACCCCGTAGGCAAGCCAGGCCACCCCCACCAGCATCAGCAATTCCAGCAGCCAGGCGCTGAACTTCGGATAGCCCTCCGGCGAGACATACGGGTCCGGCCTCGGCGTGGGAGGCGGCGGAGTCTCCGTCACCGGCGTTTCCGTCAAGACCGGTACCACCACCGTGACGGCCGCCCCGCCCGCCAGTGAGACATCCATACGCAGCGCCTCGGATACCACCGCCGGCTCGCTGGAGGCCTTGATCTCCAGCAGTCCCGGCTTGTCCAACCCGAAGGAGGCCCGCGCTACACCCTGCTGGGTGACCGCGTCCACCTGCTGAAGGATCCCACTGCCCTCGCCGGTGAGAAGCATGGTGAAGCGCACCACCGTTCCATCCGGAACGGGATGACCGTTATGGTCGAGGAGGCTGTCCGTCCGCACCGCGATGGTATCTCCGATGCGGAAGAGCGGCATGAGCGTCGGCTCGGGAGTCTGCGTCTGGCCCGCCAATTCCTCCGGCCCGGCCAGGTCCAACGACAGACCGATAATCTGGTCGGGATCGGGTGTCATGACGGTGATCAGGTCGTACCCCACACCCTGGACGGAGACGGGCGGGAATCCGGTGGGCGTCACCTCCTCGAACAGCACCCGCGCCGCAACATCCACGAATGCCGGCCCGCGGCTGTAAAGCACATAATAGGCGGTCAGCTTGGAGATATCGGTGGCGTCCAGGTAATAGGGCGCGCCGAAGGCGAACAGGATCACGCGCCGGCTGCGCAGCGAATCCTGTCGTTCCGCAAGGAAGCGCCGCAGCAGGTCCACCTGCCCGTTCTTTGTATCGACCAGCGAAATCACGATCCAGTCGGCGCGCCCCAGGTCAGACTCCATGAACTGCGGGCTGGTCCCCTCCAGCAGCATGTGCAGGTTGTCAAAGGAATAGGAAGCCACACGGAAAGAGGAGGTCTGGTTGCCGCTCCCCGGCCCGTACAGGCGCAGGATGGCCTGCTGGAGGGCATCGACCGCCAGCAGGGGTGTCTCCGGACAGGTGCTGCACTGTTTTGCCAGCCCCACATCAGTGATGAATACCAGCCGTTCCGAGACTTGCGGCGGGGATGGCAGGAGCGTGGTCAGGTCCTGTGCATTCGGGCTGATCAGCGTCACCGCCCGCCGCGCGATCTCCGAGACCAGGTCCTGGCGGTTGGCCCCATCCACGGGCTGATTCTGGGACAGCATCACGGTGGGGAACCTGAACTCCCCGTACAGCCTGAGCTTCTGCGTGAGGATGCGCAGGACAGCCGCGTCCACCTGGCGGGCGAACACCGGGTCCTCCGCATACTTCTGATTGAAAAAAGCCAGGGTTTGGAGGATCGAGTTGTAATAATCCTCGGGAGTAGCCGCCGCGTTCTGGCCGATATAAAGGAGGTCGTTTCCCGCCAGAAAAGCATCGCGTGCCGCGTTGCGCGTCAGGAACGGCTCTCCGTAGAAATCGCGCACCGCACGGCTCTGCAGATCGTCGCTGACCACCAGCCCGCCCGCTGCGCGCCAGCCGGCAAACTCAGGCAGGTTGAGTATCTGCGTGAGCGCCTGTGAATCAAAGCTGACCGGGCGGGTGGTCGCGCGGATATTGCCCTGCAAACCCTGGTATCGGATATGCGAAATTAAAAGGCCGTTTGCGCTGGCTTCCTGCGAAGGAGCATCTCCCGTGACCGCAAAGAAGGGAGCCAACTCGATCTGCTTCAACTGTTCCAGCGATTTGCGGACCGTTGAGACCTCTTCCTCGGTGGAGCGGTCTGTGCCGCCGCTGCCGGGAAAATACTTGGCAATGACCGCCATGCGGCTCCGGCTGCCTTCATGCAGTCCGGCAATGTAGGCGCGCCCCATCTCGCCCACCCAGAACGGGTCGCCCCCAAAGACGCGCGTCCCCAGGTCGCCGCTGGCCGTGGGGTTGGGTGATTCGAGCACGTCCAGCGAGGGGCCCAGGTACAGGTTCACACCCAGGAAGGCAAGCTCCTCCCCCATCGCCTGGCCGGTCTGTTCCGCCAGGGCCGGGTTCCAGGTGGCGCCCAGGGCCATCTCGCTCGGGAGCTGGGTGAACCCGCTCAAGACCTGGTCGTTCGGGTAACCGTTGCCCTCCTGGGAAAGCCCGATCCAGAGGGGGACGTAATTGAGCCGGGAAAGCTGGCCTGTCGCGGGATCGACAACGCTCCCCAGGGAACTGTCCCAGGCGGCCCTCTGCAAAGATTCGATCAGCGCCTGCGCGTTCGGAACGGTATTGGGCGCGGCTGTAAAGTTATCATTGGCGGCCGTGAGGATCACCCCACCGATGTAATGGTTTGCGATCAGGTCGTGGATGTGTGAGTCCGCCCCGCTATTCGTGCCTGTAAAGGTCAGCAGGAACAACTGGCCCAGCCTCTCGGCGGGGCTCATCCGGTTGAAGAGCGCCTGCGCCTGCGCATCGGGCGTGGGCGTCTGCGCCGCGGCAGGACGCATAGGGGCCAGCATGCTGCTCAGCCAGGTCAGCGCAAGCAGGGCGCCCGGCAGCAGGCGCCGGAGAAATTCCCGCCTGCCGCCCCTGCCCTGCCTCCGAAAAGCGGTCCTCATCCACCTCTCCCCAGAGCGCGCGCACTGGTCAATGGATCGTCGGTAATGAACCCATCCACCCCCCAGCTTTTGAGCCGCTCGATCTCCTCCGCGCCGTTCACAGTCCAGACGTGGATGCGCCGCTTGAGCTGGTGCACCCGCGACACTTGGCGCGAGCTGACATCCCCGAGGTGCGGGTGCAGCGCCTCGAATTCGCTGAACATGAATCCGAAGGAACGCGCCCAGGCGCCCTTCCAGCCGGGCAGCGCCAGCAGTCCGCAGGGGACCCCGGGAAGCAGCCGCCGTGCCCGGTTGAGATTCAAGCCGAGGAAGGAGGAGAAGAGGATACGCTCTTGCAGGCCGTACTCCTTCACCAATTCGCAGACCTTCTCTACCAGCCGGTCGGCGGGTGAGGCGTAATTCGTCAGCTCCACATTGATGATGGCGCGCTTCCCAATGGCCGCAAAGACTTCGCCCAGCGTGGGAATGCGCGTGCCGCGGAAGCGTTCCTCATAATGCGCCCCCGCATCCAGGGCTTTGAGCCCGGCCAGGCTCATTTGTGAAACCCTGCCGTGACCGCCCGTGGTGCGGTCCACCGTGGCATCGTGGATGACCACCGCCTCGCCGTCCGCGCTGAGCTTGGCGTCCAGTTCCACCCCGTCCGCGCCCTGCTCCAACGCCAGTTCGAAGGCGGGCAGAGTATTCTCGGGAGCATATTTGGAGGCCCCGCGGTGGGCCAGCAGCAGGGGCTTGGGGATGAGGGTCTCGGACATTAAGATACCGTTCGAGCGGCCTGGGAAGCGGTCAAGCGCGGCAGCTAAAGCTCCACGAAATAGGCCTGGGCGGCCCGGTCCAGCATATCGCGCGTCATGACCGGCGGGACCGCCAGGTAAGAGGCAATATCCAGGATCTGGTCACACAGGTCGCGTGGGTGGGAGGCCCGCAGCTTGCGGTTGCGCTTGATATACCATTCCTGCAGCAGGTAGGCCAGGCCCTGGTCGTTGTATTCGACGTGCTTGTCGGCGGCCACGCGCCGGAAGATCTCCCGGTACTCCTCAAAGGAGGGGTCCCCGATCTCGATCTTGTGGCGCAGGCGGCGCAGGAAGGCCTCATCCACCAGGTCCTTGGGAGGCAGGTTCGTCGAAAAGACGATCAGCACGTCAAAGGGCACTTCCACCTTGCGCCCGTTATGCAGCGTAAGGTAATCCACCCGGTTTTCCAGCGGCACGATCCAGCGGTTCAGCAGGTCGCGCGGGCGCACCTGCTGGCGGCCAAAGTCGTCGATCAGCAGGATGCCGCCATTGGCCTTCACCTGGAAGGGGGCTTCATAGAACTTGTGCGTCTCGTCATAGACCAGGTCCAGGCCTTCCAGGGTCAGTTCGCCGCCCACTACAATGAAGGGGCGGCGGATGCGCACCCAGCGCGGGTCGCGGCGGGCGTTCGAGCGCAGGTTCCCGGTGGTCGTCCCGCTCGCTTCAGGCGTCTGCGGGGCCAGCCGGTGACTGACCGCGTCATAGACCTTGATGACCTGCCCGTCGAGATACAGGGCATGGGGAATATACATCGTCTGGGTCAGCACCAGGTTGCCGAAGGCCCGCGCGATGCTGGTCTTGCCGTTGCCGGGTGGGCCATACATGAAGATGGAGCTGCCCGAGTTCAGCGCCGGGCCGAGCCGCTGGAAGATCTTCTCCGAAATGACCATCTGCGAGAGGATCTGCCTCATGCTGCGCGAGGTCACCACCATGCGTCCGCTCTTCTGGCGGCGGATGGCATCGTTATAGACATCGAAGGGCACCGGGGCCGGGCCGGCATACTGGCTGCGGTCCAGGGCTTCGCGCGCCCTCACCATGCCTGCACCCGTGATCCCATAGGTATAAGCGCCCTCGCCCAGCCCGCCCTGAGAGGATTTCACCTCGATCAGCTTCTCCTGCTTCAGCGAGACCAGGATCTGGTCCATCACACCGGCAAAGGGCAGTGCGGCCTCCTCGGCGATCTTGAAACCGGTCATATAGCCGCGGAAATACAGGATCTTTAATGCCAGGTCCTGCAGCCAGAGAGGCGAAAGCCCCGTATCCTCCAGGCTGTTGATTTGCGGCGGCGTGAAGATTGCGGGGGTGCTTGCGGTCGTGCCGAGCGGGTTTGCCATTACTGCGCCTTCCGGCCCCTGCAGAGGAGAAAGAAAAAGGAATAAGTTCGACTATCCCATCCTGCACGGGCGCTGCCTTGGAAATGTTCCCGGCCTTCCGGGTCTTCCTGCGTGCACGCCGATTATACTTCCGATTGAAGGATGAAAAATTGCACTTGCGCTTCAACTTCCTTACCGCGCTGCAAATAACACCCCCGCTGAACGCCGGTGAAACGCCCCCGCAGCCCCATCGTTTATAATGTCCCGTATGAACCTCTCTGTCATCATCCCGATCTTCAACGAAAAAGACAGCCTTTATGAGATCGTCCGGCGCGTCAAGGCCACCGGGCAGGCCAGCGAGATCATCCTGGTGGATGACGGCTCCAAAGACGGCACCCGCGACCTGCTCCCTGCCCTGGATGGAAAAGAGGGCGTGCGCGTC
>CAYMQX010000043.1:0-12815 GCA_964392495.1 uncultured Anaerolineaceae bacterium | reverse complement strand
ATATATCAATGAATGATATATAGGTGATTCCATGCAAACCGGGACTCCCAACCTCCCCCTTTCCGAGCAGACTTATTTCATCCTTCTCAGCCTGCAATCTGCACCCAGGCACGGATATGTCATTGCGAAGGATATTCGTGAGTTGAGCGGCGGACGGGTCAGCTTGAGCGTCAGCACCCTCTATACCACCCTCAAACGCCTGCTGGAGGATGGCTGGATTCAACCGGCAGGTGAGGAAGGACCAGCCTCGAGGCCGCGCAAGACCTACCGGCTCACCGGCCAGGGCGCGAATGTGCTGCAGGACGAAGTCCGGCGTCTGGAAACGTTGATCTCCGCGGCGCGCACCCGCAAGACGGCGGAGGCGAAATGAAACGCCTGCTGTTGACCTTTTTTGAGCGGTTCCTGCGCCTTTTCCCGCGCGGCTTTCGCCAGCGCTTTGGTGAGGAGATGCGTCTGGATTTCGAGGATCACCTCGAAGAAGCGGGCAGGTACGGTACTGGCGCGGTCATGCGTTTCTTCTTTAAAGAGGCGCGCGACCTGCCGGGGAACCTGCTGCGCGCGCACATGGAGGAAAAAGGTATGCTGCGACTCCTTCGTTCTCAGCCCCTAAATCACAGCCTGCGTGGGGCGGTGTTGTTCGGAGCAGCCTTTGCGCTTACCGGGCTGGCCAGCAGCGTGATCCTGGAAAACACCCTGGCGCCTGATTCGTTTATTGCGCGGCTGCAGGTCGCTTATTTCGATGTCTTTCACACTGAGCACGGTCTGGAACTGATCGCCATGATCCCGACCTGGATCAGTTCCCTGCTCGCGGGCCTGCTGGTGGGGGCGGTGCTGGCGATCCTGTTCGGTGAGGATGCAAGGAAATCCCGGCTGATGCTGGCGGGCATGTTGGGATGGTTCCTTCACGATGCGGTCCACCAGATCATCGTGATGCCGGTGAACCTCACTTTTTTCCTCGGCACATTGCACACCGCCTATCTGACCTATGCGTTGAACATCCTCTCGGGGGCCTTCCTGGGGTTGATCTTCGTTGCGGCGCGAGACAGGAAACCGGACACCCTGCGCTGGATGGCTGCGGGGTCTGTGGTGTACCCGCTGGTCGCCTATGGGTATATGCGGCTGCTGTTCCAGATTCCCGTGGTCGAGTCGCCGTGGCTGTTCATCGCGTTGGTGGGCCTCGTGGTGATCTACCTTGCCAGCATCTTCCTGTTGGCGCTGCGAAGCGACTATGGACGCAGGGCGCCCTGGATGATCATTGCAGGCGCGGCGGCGATCGTACTTTCGCGGTTCCTGGCCGCGCAGATCATCCGCCTGTTCTTTGCCTCCCTGATCGCGCAGATCAACGCGAACCATGAATGGTCCTGGTCGCTTCTGTTCAAATTCGCGGCGATGGACGCATTGTACGGCCTGATATTCGGCCTGCTGCTCGGGCTGGTGTTGGGATATGAAAGGAAGTCCCGCCTGCTTACCCCGCCGGGGCAGCCTGTGTGACTGCGGGCGCCGGGTTGAGCGGGTCATCCACGTGGAACAGTCCTCGTACAGCGGGCCGTGCCAGCACAATGTTCGTCAATACCCCGAGGACGGTGCCGAAGGGGATGAAGATGCAGACCAACCCGCCCATGACCTGGCAGAACAGATAGCGTCGTCTTTGCGAGATAAACCGCCCCGCTGAGGCCACGCAGACCGCAAAGGTCCACCCGATGGCGATCATCACAACCGCCATCAGCATGAAGATCAGCCCCTCCAGAACGAAGACAACGCGAAAGGTATGATCCTCCCTGGAGGTGATCCCCAGAACGAGCATGATGAGGCCCATGACCAGGTGCAAGACCGGCGTGCTGGCGGCGAATGCCGCGAGGACGGCCACGGCGTAATGCGCGATCGAAAGCAGATGAAGCTGGTTCAGGTCTTTGTCCATGTGCGCTGCACTGTTTCCCCGCGGGGCCCCTTTGCTGTGGTGTTTCTGTAAAGTGTATCACCTCGCAGCAGTTCCCACCACATCATAAACCCGTTCCAACATCTGCACGAACTCCGCGCTGGGCCTCTCGCGCAGGATGTCCTTGCGCGTCTCACGGTCCAGCGTGTGCATGAGCAGGTACTGCACCGCATACTTGCGGAACAGCCTCTGCCCGTCCTCCTCCCCATAGAACTGCACGTTCTTCTCCAAATGGCGGCGCATCGTGAGGCGCACCTGCTCCGGCGGCACCTGCTCGCGGTCCAGCCCGGCGAAGATCCACGGGTTGGCAATGGCCGCCCGCCCGATCATCACCGCCTCGCAGCCGGTATGCGCCTTCATGCGCGCGATGTCCGCCGCGCGCTTTACATCCCCGCTTCCGATGACCGGGATCTTCACCGCCGCCTTGACCTCGGCGATGGCATCCCAGTCCGCCTGCCCGCCGTAGCTCTGCTCCTTCGTCCGTCCGTGCAGGGCGATCAGCGAGCCGCCGTTCTCCTCCACGATGCGCGCGATCAGCCTGTAGTTCTTGTCCCCCTCCCAACCCAGCCGGATCTTGCCCGTCACCGGCACACGCAGGTGCGCGCTGAGCAGGCTGAAGGTGCGCGCGATTTTTTCGGGGGTGCGCATCATGCCCACACCCGCGCCGCGGTCCGAGATGCTTTTGGCCGGGCAGCCCATGTTCACGTCGATGATGTCCGGTCCCCACTCCTGCACGCGCAGCGCCGCCTCCAGGATCATGTCCGGTTCGTCGCCGTAGATCTGGAAGGTTACCGGGCGTTCGGCCACCTCGAAGTGCAGCTTGGCACGCGGCTGTTTGGAACGACTGAGGATCTTCTCCACCTTGACGAACTCGGTGTAGCTCATGGCCGAGCCCAGCTCGCGGCACAGCGAGCGGAACGGCCAATCGGAATAGCCGTCCATCGGCGCAAGGATGGCGTCCCCGTACACAGGAATCTCGCGGATGTGGAATGCGGGGGAGAGGGTCTGCATGGCTGAGGGGGAACAGTATAACAGAAGGCGAATCCCTGCCGGCTGGTTCTTGAACCCATGGAAGAAACTTTCAGGCCCTCACGCCTCTCAGGGACATCACGGTTCCAACCAGAAGAATGGCCGCGTCCAGGTAGATCAATCCGAGGTGGCCCAGAGTGGCGAAGCCATAGGGGTAATGCAGGGGCAGACCGATGACCACCGCTGCGGCCGGCGCAAGGAACGCTGTCCATATGGTCCAGGTTTCTCCCCGGCGGATCCCGAAGAATGCCAGCGCAATGACCCCCAGGCCGAGGGCAATGATAGCGCCAGACAGCGCCACCTGCAGATGGCTGATGTAGTGATAGAGATTGGGGCTGAAAGCCTGGATCTCCTCTGGACTGCCGCCTGCCATTGCGGGCGTCAATCCCAGCTCGATTAATCCGTTGAAGGTCCGGATGAAGAACATTAGGCCGTATCCCACCAGTCCCACTCCTGCCAGCACCACGGTATTGGCGCCTGCCTGGAGGGAAGAACTCATTCCCTTTCCCGAGACTCCTGCTTGCATCGACATGACCTGTTCTCCTTTCTCGTACCACTAAGATGAACCACGGATCAGACAATCCAACTAACAGTTCTGCTGATCTTAACAACCCCCTCGAACCTCAACAGGTTCAAAAAAATGACCCCTGCAGCGATGCCAGGCGCCGCGAGGGTCTTCCATGCTCTTTTTCCGGGGCTTGTAAGACAGGATGCTCCCGCCTATGCCGGCTGCTTCTTCAGCCGGTCGAAGTAGTGCTTGCGGAACTTTGCCACCTTGGGTTGGATGACCACCCGGCAGTAAGGCTGGTTGGGATTGTTGGCATAGTATTCCTGGTGATAGTCCTCGGCCATGTAGAACTTGTCGAAGGGCGTCACCTCGGTCACGATGGGATCGTCCCACAGGTCCTGCTCGCGCAATTCCGCGATGACCTCCTGCGCCGTCTTCTTCTGCTCCTCGTTGTGATAAAAGATCGCCGAGCGGTACTGCGTACCGGTATCCGCGCCCTGCCGGTTGAGCGTGGTCGGATCGTGGATCGTAAAGAAGACCCTCAGCAGATCGGCGTAAGAGAGCACCTGCGGATCGAAGGTCACCTGCACCGCCTCGGCGTGGCCGGTCATACCGGTGCATACCGCCCGGTAGGAGGGGTTTTCCACGTGCCCGCCGGAATAGCCCGATTCGACCGAGACCACACCCTGCAGCTCGTCAAAGATGGGCTCCAGGCACCAGAAGCAGCCTCCGGCCAGCGTCGCCTTTTCATAATTGCTCATATGCTTTGCTCCTTCTCTAATACTTGAACGTACGGAATGCTTTCACGCCTGCATCCTGTGGACGAGGCGTCCCCTGCATTTCATCCCTTAACAGAGTCTTACAAAATAAAGGGTGGCGCTTTTGGCGCCACCCCTTGCGGGTCAAAGTGCGGGCTGCGGAGCAGTTTAGACCGCCGGAGCCTCGGCTCTCTCATCGTTGCGCGCCAGCATGATCTCGCCGTCCTCGCCCACCTCCACCAGAATGGAGGCGCCGTCAGCGAACTCGCCGGAGAGCAGCCGGTCGGAGAGCGGGTCTTCCACCTTCTGCTGGATCACGCGGCGCAGCGGCCGTGCCCCGAACTCGGGATCGTAGCCCTGGTCGGCCAGCGATGCCAGCGCCTCGGGTGTGGCGGTCAATTCCAGGTTGTGCTCCTTCAGGCGCTCGCCCACCTTGCTCAGTTCCAGCGCCACGATCTTCTGGATGTCTTCCTTGTTCAGCGAGCGGAAGATGACGGTGGCGTCCAGCCGGTTGATGAATTCGGGCCGGAAGGCGCGCTTCAGCGACTCGTTCAGGCGCTTGCGCATCTCGTCGTAGGAGAGCTTCTCTTCCAGCGCCTCGTCGCGCTTCAACTGGAAGCCCAGGCCCGTCTGTTTCTTGATCATGTCCGCGCCGATATTGGAGGTCATCACGATGATGGCGTTGCGGAAGTCCACCTTGCGGCCTTTGGCGTCGCTCAGGTGGCCCTCCTCCATGATCTGCAGCAGCATGTTGTGAACTTCGGGATGGGCCTTCTCCACCTCGTCGAAGACCACAATGGAGTAGGGGCGGCGGCGCAGCGCTTCGGTCAACTGCCCGGCCTCCTCATAGCCCACGTATCCGGGAGGCGCCCCCACCAGCCGGCTGGCGGTATGGCGCTCCATGAACTCGGACATATCCAGTTGGATGGCGGCTTCCTCGCTCCCGAACATGAACTTGGCCAACGACTTGGTCAGCTCGGTCTTGCCCACGCCCGTGGGCCCCAGGAACATGAAGGAGCCGATCGGCCGGCGCGGGTCCTTGAGCCCGGCGCGCGCCCGTCTTACCGCACGCGAGATGGCGAGGATGGCGTCCTCCTGCCCGATGATGGACTTGCGCAGTTCATCTTCCATCTTCAGCAGCCGCTGGGATTCCTCCTCGGCCAACTGCATGAGCGGGACGCCCGTCCACATCGAGATGACCTCGGCAATATCCTCCGCCGAGACCACCGGGCTGGTGGTGCGGTCCCATCCGGAGCGCAGGCGCTCGATGCTCTCCTGCAGCTCCACCTCGCGCTCCTCCCACTCGTGGATCTCATCGTTGTTGCCCTCTTCCTGGGCCAGCGCGCGGTTCTGGCGCGCCTGCCGCAGTTGCGAGAACATATCCTTCGCCTGCTGGGCCGCCGGGGATTTGTACATCCGCACCCGCGAGGCCGATTCATCGATCAGGTCGATGGCCTTATCCGGCAGGAAGCGGTCGGTCACATAGCGGGAGGATAGGTGCGCGGCTGCATCCAGTGCCTCATCCGAGATCACCAGGTGATGGTGCTCCTCATAAGCGCTGCGGATGCCTCTCAGGATCTCGATGGTCTCTGCCTCCGAAGGCTCGTCCACCACCACAGGCTGGAAGCGCCGCTCCAGGGCGGCATCCGATTCGATGTGCTTGCGATACTCATCCAGGGTGGTCGCGCCGATCACCTGCAGCTCGCCGCGCGAGAGCGCCGGTTTGAGAATGTTGGCCGCGTCCACCGAGGAGCCTGCCGCGCCGGCCCCCACCAGCATGTGCACCTCGTCGATGAACAGGATCGCGCCCGACTGCTTGAGCTCGTCGATGACGCGTTTCAGCCGTTCCTCGAACTGGCCGCGGTACATGGTGCCCGCCACCAGCGAGCCCACGTCCAATTGCAGCACGCGCTTGTTCATCAGCGGGGCAGGGACGTCGCCCTCGACGATGCGCTGGGCCAGTCCCTCCACGATGGCTGTCTTGCCCACGCCCGGCTCGCCGATCAGCGCCGGGTTATTCTTCGTGCGCCGCGCCAGGATCTGGATCACGCGCTCGATCTCCATCTGCCGCCCGATGACCGGATCGAGTTTCTTTTCTTCGGCTTTGCTGGTCAGATCGGAGGCCAGTTGGTCCACCAGGGGCGTCTTGGCGTTCGAAGCTGCGGCCCCGCGCGCCCCTTCCTTGTTCCCCGCCGCGCCCGCCGGCGAGGCGGCCGATTCGTTCAGCACCCGCCGCGTCTGCCGCCGGATCTGGTCCGCGCTGACTCCCAGCCGGCGCAGAACTTCCATCGCTGTGCCTTCCACGCGCACCAGTCCCAGCAGGATATGCTCGGTGCCGATGTAGTGATGCCCGAGGCGGCGTGCCTCGTCCACGGCGTACTCCAGCACCTGCTGGGTGTCCGGAGCCAACTCGATCTTTTCGGGGTTGAAGCGTGCCTCGGCTGTGGCAACGCGCTCAATGATCTCGCGTACGCGGTCGCTTGTCATTCCCAACTCGCGCAATACCCGTCCGGCTACTCCCCCCTCCTCATCCATTAATCCGAGCAATAAATGCCCGGTTCCAATATTGCTCTGGCGGGCGCGTTCAGCCTCCTGGTGGGCCAGGCTCAACACCCGTCTTGCACGCTGTGTAAAGCGTTCCATGCCAGCCATGTTCTGTTTCTCCTCGGCCCGTTTTAATAAGACGGGTCTGGGCGGATTTTACCAAAAATGGAAGGGACTCCGTATAGGAAATAGGTTAGAGATTCCTTACATCATAAGGAATAACGATTTTTTGACGCTTCCTGTTCCAATTCAGCGGTTGTCGCCCTCTCCCCGGATGACCCCGCGTTCCAGCCGGTCATACAATTTCGCAATATTTCCCTCAGCCACCTCCTCCAGCGAAAGCTCCAACTCGGTGCAGACCTGTGCCAAATACCACAGAACGTCGCCCAACTCGGCTTTCAGCGCCTGGCGTGTTTCTTCATTGATCTGACCGTCCTTGTCCCGGAAAACTTTCTTGATCTTTCCGGCGACTTCCCCGGCCTCATTGACCAGCCCCAGCGTGGGGTAGATCAGCGCGTGTCCAATGGCCGGATAGCCTGCCGTCCTGCGGGATTTTTCCTGATAGGTCTTGAAGTCCATTCTGTCTCCTGGCTCTGCAATAATATGCCTTTTCGGGTCTGATTTCTGCAACTTTCCACATGCTCCGGTGTTGTAAGTAATAAGGGCCTGTCCCGGATTGTACCGGTTTCCCGCAGGTCCAGGCGAAGCCGGGTGGATTCTGAAAATATGACCCTTGCCCGGCTGCAATATATCAGCAAACGTCAGCGCCCGGGATATCGAACAAGTTTCTGAGGAGAATTGACATGCAATTTAAGATTCCCACCAACATGGTCTTTTATATTTCGGTCGGTCTGGCCGTCCTGGCCCTGATCCTGTCCTTCGTGGGCGGCATGGATATGCTCGCCTTCTGGGGGGTTGTGGTCGCCTTTGTGCTGCTGGCCCTCGGCGTGACGGTCCCCGGGCTTTAGAGGCCCCGCTGCCCCCCAACCTTCAATGAGGAGAATTGAGATGAGATTAACTCCCCCCACCACAATCGTCTTCTGGGCTTCCGTGGTCGTGGCGCTGATCGGCGTGCTGGCCCAGTTCGGCATGATCGCTTCCCTGGCCCCCTTTGCCTTTTACATTGTCCTGATCGGCTTCCTGATCCTGGCCGTCAGCCTTCTCATCAAGGGCGCGTGACCCGCATCCCCCCTGGCGCTGGCAAACTCCCCACCTTCGCCAGTGGGGAGTTTTTTTATTGACGTATGCCGGCTGCCAGTTCTTCCCACCACCCGTTTTTTTCTCCGGGGACGAACGGCAGATACAGCGAGAGCCGGTCGGCAATGCCCGTATAACGGCTCCTCAGATCCTTCCCCAATCTCCCCTCCTCCGTAAGCAGGCAGAATTCGCCCAGCATCTCGTCTGTGATCAGCATGGGCATTTCAGCCCACTCGCCCCTGGCCGCGTGCGCCGAGAGCTGCTCCGCCGTCCTGCCCCAGCCGTGGAAGTCCATGACGGCTTTATAGGAGGGCGTGGAGGCGTAAAAGGCGGTCTGTGCGCGCGCTGTGCCGGCCTCTTCAGGCGTGGTCGCGGCGAAGGCCGTGACGTTCACCGCCACATCCTTCGGGCTCCTCCCTGCTTTTGCGGCGCCTTCCTCGATGGCGGGCAGCATCACCTCCCGCAGGTAGGCCGGGGTATGGAATGGGTGCGCGTGAAACCCATCGCACAGCTCTCCGGCCAGATGCGCCAGCCCGCGGTTCACTCCCGCGATATATACCGGAATGTTCGGATGGGAGATCGGCCCCGGGTTGAAGAACGGCGACATCAGCGTCAGCTTGTAATACTCCCCCCTGAAGTTCAACCTTGCCCCGTTCTGCCAGCAGTCCCAAAGGGCGCGTATCGCCAGGATCTGCTCGCGCAGCTTGCCGGTCACCGATTCAGGCCAGGGCATCCCGAATCGCCGCTCGATGTGCGCCTTCACCTGCGTCCCCAGCCCCAGGATGAAGCGCCCCTCCGACTGCGCTGCCAGGTCCCAGGCAGCATAGGCCAGGTTGGCGGGTGAGCGCGCGAACGATACGGCGATGGCCGTTCCCATCTCCAGCCGCTGCGTATGCTCCGCGACCAGCGCCAGCGGCAGGAACGGATCGTGCTGGGTCTCCTGGGACCACAGCGCATCGAACCCGGTCTCTTCGGCAGCCTTTGCGATGGATGCTGCCTCTCTCAACGAGACGGGCGGCAGCGCTGCATCGAATTTCATCCGTTCCTCACTCTTCGGATAGAAGATACGCCAGTATCCACCTGCACGTCCCGGTCAGCGCCTCAATATGCGTGCGCTCGTAGTTATGCGAGGCGTCGATCCCCGGCCCGATCAGCGCCACGGCCACATCGCCGCCCGCGCGCCAGAACGCTTCCCCATCCGACCCGTAGAATGGGTAGATATCCGTCCGGTACTCGAGGCTCTGCCTCTCCGCCAGGAATCGCAGCTTCTGCGACAGCCCGTGGTGATAGGGCCCGCCCGAATCCTTCAGGCAGATGGTCGCATGGAACTCGTCGGAACTCTGTCCCGGCCCCACCGCCGCCATATCCACCGCCACCAGTTCCTCCACCTCCGGCGGGATGCCTGCCGCCGCACCGTGTCCCACCTCCTCGTAGTTGCTGAAGTGGAACACCGTGGTGCGCTCTGGTTGTTTCCCCGCCTCCTCCAGCGCGCGGATCGCCGCCACCAGCGCCGCCGCGCAGGCCTTGTCGTCCAGGTGCCGCGAGCGAATGAATCCGTTGGTCACCTCCACGCGCGGATCAAAGGCCACGTAATCCCCCACCCGGATGCCCAGCGCCTCCGTCTCCGCCGCAGACTGTGTGACTGCGTCCAGGCGGATCTCCATGTGCTCCTCGTCGCGCTTCATTTCGCCAGCCTGCGCCCCGAAGACGTGTACCGAGGCCGCTTCGCTCAACAGCGAGCCGCGCACCTCCTCCCCCTGGGAGGTGAACACCCGGCAGCCTTCCGTCTCCACCGCGTTCAGCAGCAGCCCGCCGATGCGCGTGATCTGCAAACGGCCGTTGGACTTGATGGCCTTTACCATCGCCCCCAGCGTATCCACGTGAGCGGTCAGGGCCACCGGCGGCAGCTCGCTTTCCACGCTCCAGGTTGCCACCAGGGCCCCCTTGCGCGTGCGCTCCAGGCTCAGGTGTTTGAAGCCTTTAAGCTCCTCTTCCACCATCTGGATGGCCGGCTCGGCGCGCCCGGTGGGGGAGGGCGTGTTGAGCAGCCGTACCAGGAATTCGGTCAGGTATTCCGCGTTGATCTCAGGGATGTCCATCCTTCCACCTTTCAACTCTCGAGGTTCAGGCCTTCGTAGCGGGTGATCGTTTCCCGCCAGGCCTGCGGGACCGGCTGAGTTTTCTGCGTCGCGTAATCGAACATCACCAGGATCACCGTTCCGTGGGAGAATGCCTCCCCCGTCCGGGCGTTGACCACTGCCTGCTCGAAGGTCATGGATTTATTGCCGATCTTCGCCACCCTTACGCCGGTCTTGACCGGGTCCACCCAGTGTACCGGCTTGTGGTAGGTGATGTGTATGTCCGCCACGATCACCCCGATCTCCATGAAGGATTGCTCCTTGCGGAACAGCCCCAGTTCCACAAGGTACTGCACGCGGGCGTGTTCGAAGTAGGTCAGGTGTTTGGCATTGTTGACGTGCCCCTGTGGGTCCAGGTCCCCGTAACGGACCTCGGTCGGATGAAAAAATCTAAAATCGCTCATGACGAATGATTATACCTGCGCCACTCGAAATAATATGTCGCTGTGATGGGGGGCCTGTCCAAACTTGAATCAACACGGGCCTCGCGCTGAGCTGAGCGACCATCGCGAAACCCCGGCGGTAAGCCGGGGTGAGCACCCCGAAGCGTCGGGGAGGGGAAGTGTGCGCAGGCGAAGCGCGCTGCGACCCTGGTGGCGAGACATCCACTCAAGTTTAGTTTCTCTCCAATAGTCTCAGGCTTCGAGACGGGCTTCTCTGTGTACCGTTCTTCCGAAAATAACGTGATTAATTGGATTTCATGTTGCATTTGACGCGAAAAAATTGGTTATTGACATTCGAACAAAAATATTGTAATATACAAACATAATCGAACAGCAGGCTTTAGCGGTTGAGTGCGATCCATAATCCGGCACCTCAAAGATGGTTGACAATGCAATGAATGCAGCCGAGCGCCACAGCAGGATCATTGAGCTTGTTGTCCAGAATGGGCGGGTGAACATCCCCGATATTTGCGGTCTGTTCGGTGTCTCCGAGATGACCGCCCGCCGCGATCTGAACGAGCTGGATCGCAAGGGCTTGCTTCGCAGGGTACACGGAGGGGCTATCGCACAGTTCGGCCGCAGTTATGAGCCTTCTTTTCACACACGCTCCATACAGAATCCGGCTGCCAAGGCCGCCATCGGGCGGAAGGCAGCCGATCTGGTTTATGACGGGGACAGCATTGCATTGGATGTGGGCACCACCATCATGGAAATGGTCCCCGGCCTGCGGGGAAAGCGGAACCTGACCATCGTCACCTCCGCCCTCCAGATCGCCGCCAAGGTCGTGGATCTGGTTTCTCTGGAGGTGGATGCGCGCTTGATCCTGACAGGGGGGATTGTGCGCCCGCGCGAGCTTTCGATGATCGGATCGATCCCTGAGCAGGTCTACCAGGACCTGCACGTGGATAAGGCTTTTATCGGCATCGGGGGGATCAGCCTGGAGGACGGCCTCACCGAGTTCAACATGGAAGATACGCATATCAAGCGGATGCTGATCAGCAGTGCCCGCGAGAAGATCGTGCTGGCCGATGGTTCCAAGTTTGGCGTAACCACTTTTACTTCTGTTGCCTCGATGGATGCCATTGACAAGATCGTTACCGACCGTTCCGCGCCCTCCCAGATCATCGAAAAGATCCGTGATCTGGGCATTGAGGTGATCCTGGCGGATTGACCCGCCGCAAAGGAGGCTGCCCATGGAATTGAAGCTGGATCCCCGCAGCAAGGTTAGCGCAGGTCAGACGGAGACCTATATGGCCTTCCGCAGCGCGGTCCCCAAGCCATCCAATGAGGACGCCCACCTGCGGCATATCCTGCGTTTCTATATGGCGCGTGCCATGCTAA
This sequence comes from uncultured Anaerolineaceae bacterium, assembly GCA_964392495.1. Classification (GTDB taxonomy): domain Bacteria; phylum Chloroflexota; class Anaerolineae; order Anaerolineales; family Villigracilaceae; genus JACPVF01. Next base: position 921 of record CAYMQX010000043.1, on the reverse strand, counting down.
AGCGCGGGGAGACCAATGTATATATCCTTCCAAAGATGGACGTGGAGGGGAAGGCCCTCACCCTGGATGTCGCCGCCGGAGAGCCGGGAAAATATACGCTCTCCATCTGTGAGCCTGGCTCCGTGACGCCCGAGACGGAGACCCTCCTGGAAGTCCTGAAGGCTGTCGACGGCATTAATGTTTTCATCGTTCACTCCCAGTACGGAAAGCCCGGAAATGTGATGAGCCTCTTCAAAGAGCAGCTCGAGTCCAGGAAGTTCCATCTCCTGGCTGTGGTTCCCCCGCCCTTTGATGATGTCTACGAGTATGACATCTGGATGTTCGAGACCACCTTTAGAAACCTGTTCGAAGGGAGCTAGCCCATGACCAGCAGTGAGGCCTCCGCAAAGGTCTACAAGATCATTGTGGCCTGCGGAACGGCCATAGCCACTTCCACGCATGTCGCCATCAAGATCAAGGAGTTGCTGGAGGCGCGCGGACTGAAAGTCCATACGATTCAATGCCGTGTCCCGGAGGTGCCCATGCTGGCCCCGGATGCCGATCTGGTGCTTGCCACGGCGCAGGTGCCTTTTGATATCGGCATCCCGGTGGTGGACGCCATACCGTTCCTGACCGGGATCGGTGTAAAGGAGGTCGTTGACAATATAGAAAAACTGCTGACTCATTCCTGATATCGTGCTCGACCCTTTCATCCAACAAGGAGAATGCTAGATGGACGCGATTAAATCAGTTTTCGACTTCCTGACCGGGCTTGGCTCCTCGGTCATGCTGCCGATCATCATCTTCATCCTGGGATTGATCCTGGGAATGAAGCTCAGCCGGGCTTTCATTTCAGCCATCACGGTGGGAGTGGGCTTCATCGGACTGGGGCTGGTCATCACCCTGCTCTGGATGCAGTTTTACCTGCCTACCGACAACGGC
>CAYMQX010000042.1:466-12837 GCA_964392495.1 uncultured Anaerolineaceae bacterium | reverse complement strand
CCTTCCGGTGGCCAAAAGCAGCAGGGTGCCGAACCCGATGGTGGCGGCCTGTCTGAGCGGACTCTTGCGGTTTCCGATCAGTTCCTCCCACATATCCAGATGCTCGGTGGCCATGCTGACATGGACGATGTTCATATCCGCGCCGCAAACCCTCATATCCTTGAGCCGGGTGTAGGTGCGGCGCGAATCGGGGAAGCGCGCCTCCATTACCTCCTGCGGGCAGACGCCGTAGTAAATGTCATCCCGGGTTTGCATGGAGGTCTCGATGAGCCAGTCAATATGTTCGCTCTTTACCGCCGGGATATCGGAGGATACGATCAGCACGTATTCGGAGCGTGGGTTCAACTCCAGGACTTTCTCCACCCCGACAATAATATTGGCGAGCATGCGGCCCTGGTTGGAGAGGTAGTGTATGGGCTTCGTGCAGGTCAGTCCGCTCTTCGCGGTCAGGCCGATGAGGATGACATGATCCACATTCTTTGCGCCGCTCAGCGCATCCAGCACCCATTGGACCATGGGTTTTCCGGCCACATCAATGAGGGCCTTTGGATCACCCCGGGCATAGGAGTAAAGCGGATCATTCGGCTGTGGGATGCCGCCAGCGGTGACGATCACATCCATGATGACTCCTTCTTTGATCCGGGTAAGGGTCCTTGTATCCCGGTCAGTTCAGTTCCTGAAGCTGAGGCTCCAGACCCAGTTTGTCAATCATCTCATTGAGCTCGGGCCAGGTCAGGGGGCGGTCTTTGCCCGAGGCCGCCACCAGGGCGGCTTCCATCATATTGGTCCCGAAGGAACGCCCTTCCAGGACGGGCGTGGTGGTGACGAGATACTTGACACCGCACTTGCGGAAGAGTTCCACATCTTCGGGCGTGGTGGTGTTGGTGACGATCACCTTGCCCTGCATGTCGTCCGGCATATAGCGCTTGATGTAGTGGCAATCCCCGGCCACCACGGTGGCCCATTGATACCATTTGACATATTTGGGCGTCCGCAGGTCCTGTTTTTCGCCGGTGGGATACAGCCATTCAAAGGGGAAGCGGGTCACGATGGGGATCATGATGCCTGCCAGTGTTTTCAGGCCTCCCAGCGAGCGGATGGCGACCGGCACACCCAGGGCGAACATGAGGTCGCAGAAGACCGTCTCATAGCCGGCTTCCACGAAGCTCTTGGACAGGCCCCAGCGGTCTACGCCTACAGTGATCATCACCCTGCGCCCGCGCTGCTTGATGTATTCGCCCAATTTTTGATCTACAAAGGCCGGGGCGCGGTTCTCCAGCGTGTTTTTCAGGCCGCCCCCATCCACGACTGGTGTTTTCCTGACAAAACGCACCAGTTTCTGCACCGAATGGAAGGGAAAGAACTTCCCCTCGATGATCGCGCCGAGATCTGCTCCACCCACGCCAAATGCATCGACCTTTCCGTCCAGCTCCCTATACTTTTGAGCCGCGGCTTCCATATCTCCGTCCGTGCCGATCCGCTCGATTAGTACCGGCTCACCCAACAGGCTGGCCTCCACTGACTTGTTGCGTTTTGAAGAACCGATGCTGATACTGACCGCTCTCTTCATAATTGCAGGCCTCCAGAATGGAATGCAGGGAGTATACACCCGCTAAATTGCGGCTGGTAAGGGTTGGGATTTGGAAAAAATATTCCGGCTCAGACAGGGGATGTAGAAATGCCGAACTTGTGATGAAGGCTCCTCTAGTATAATCCAGCCGGAATACAGGCGCGCTGTATGTCTGCATCATGCAGGCAGGCGGCGCATGTGGAGGCTGAATGACTGAACGCAAGATTCGTGTCCTGGTGGCAAAACCCGGTTTGGATGGTCATGACCGGGGGGCCAAGGTGGTGGCTCGTGCGCTGCGGGATGCCGGCATGGAGGTGATCTATACCGGCCTGCGCCAGAGCCCCGAGATGATCGCCGAGGCGGCCCTGCAGGAAGATGTGGATGTGGTGGGGCTTTCGATCCTTTCCGGGGCGCACATGGCCCTGGCCCCGCGTATCCTGGAACTGCTGAAAGCCAATGGGCAGGTAGGCGTCAAGGTGTTCCTGGGAGGCATCATCCCGGATGAAGACCTGCCGCGGCTGAAAGCGATGGGGGTGACCGGCGTGTATGGTCCGGGCGCCTCCACCGAGGACATCGTGCGCGACGTGCGCGCCGCGCTGGCGCTGGATGAGAAGGCTTAGTATTCGTGAGCCTGGCTGCCTCCGTCCTAACCGGCGACCGGTACTCATTGGCCCGCCTGCTCACTCTGGTCGAGAACGGCCGGGAGGAGGGGCGCAGCGGGCTGGCCGAACTGTTCCCGCATACCGGCCATGCGCACCTGATCGGGGTTACGGGCGCGCCCGGCACGGGGAAATCTTCGCTGGTCAACCAACTGGCGCTGCATTTCCGCAAGGCACAGGGACGCCGGGTGGGGATTGTGGCGGTGGATCCCTCCAGCCCCTTCAGCGGAGGGGCGGTGCTCGGCGATCGGGTCCGCATGAGGGACCTGAGCGGAGACCCCGGGGTGTTCATCCGCTCGATGGCCTCACGCGGCTCACTGGGCGGGCTGGCGCAGGCTACTGCGGGTGTGGTGCAGGTTTTCGATGCGGCGGGGTTCGAGGTGATCCTGATCGAGACCGTGGGGGCCGGGCAGGCCGAAGTTGACATTGCCCGCCTGGCCCATACAACCCTGGTCGTGGAAGCGCCCGGCCTGGGCGACGATATTCAGGCCATCAAGGCGGGGATCCTGGAGATCGCGGATATCCTGGTCATCAATAAAGCCGATCGCCCCGGTGTGGAGAACACCGAAAAAGCCCTCAAGTCCATGCTGGAGCTGGCTCATCCTGTGCAGCGTGTCTTCCGGCATCATGGGCGGGATATGGGCGTTTCCGGATCTCCGGGGCCGGAGGCCGGGATGTGGATCCCGCCGATCTTGCGGGTGGTCGCCACGCAGGGGAGCGGCATCCCCGAACTGGCCCAAGCCATTGCCCGCCATGTCGAATACCTGCGGGCCAGCGGGGATTGGGCCGCGCGTGAGCGCGCCCGCCTGGAAGCAGAGCTGGATTTGCTGATCCGTGAGAAGCTCCTGGATGATTTTCGCGCCAGCCTCCCTGGACCGGAGTTCGAGCAGGTGGTCGGACAGATGTTGAAGCATGAGCTTTCGCCGTGGGAAGCCGCCGGGCTGCTCCTGAACGGAAGGAAAGTATGAGCGTGATCCACGAAGGCAACCTGCGCCTGCGCGCCGTCGAGCGGGCGGATGTCGAATCATTCCATCGTTGGGTGAACGACCCGGAGGTGACGCGCGGCCTGGCGCTTTACCTTCCGATGTCCATGCCGGAGGAGGAACGCTGGTTCGATCGTCTGCAGGAGCGCGACCCGCGTGAAAGACCTCTCGCCATGGATCTGCGCGATGGGGAGAGCTGGAGGCTGATCGGCAACTGCGGCTTATTCGACCTGGACTGGGTCTGCCGCAGCGCCGAACTCGGGATCATGATCGGCGAAAAGGCGGTCTGGAACCGAGGGCTGGGCACGCGTGCCATGGCCATGCTTCTGCGTCATTGTTTTCAGACCCTTAACCTGAACCGCGCCTGTCTGAGGGTTTATGCGGACAACCGCCGGGCCCGGCGTGCCTATGTGAAGGCCGGGTTCGTGGAAGAGGGCTGCATGCGTCAGGCCGTTTTCAAGGACGGCCGCTTTGAGGATGTATATCTTATGAGCGTCCTGCGCTCCGAGTGGGATGCCCGAAAAGTGGAGGGTTGATGGTGCATGGTTCCCATCACGATCTGAAAGTATATGGGGGGATCCGCATCTATGCCGGTGAAGGCTCGCCTGACCTGGCTCAGAAGATCGCCGACTATTTGAAGCAGCCACTGAGCAGCCGGCAGGTTATCCAATTCCCCAACGAGAACATTTTTGTCAAGCTGGGAGGCAGCGCCCGCGGCCAGGATGTATATGTCATCCAGACCACCTCCTCGCCGGTGCACACCAACCTGATGGAACTGCTGATCATGATCCAGACCTTGCGCCTGGATTCGGCGGCGCGCATCACGGCCGTGGTTCCCTATCTGTGCTATGGGCGCTCCGATAAAAAGGACCAGCCGCGCGTTCCGATCACCGCCAGACTGGTGGCAGACATGATCGAGATCGCCGGTGCGGACCGGTATATCACCCTGGATCCCCATGCGGGGCAGATCCAGGGTTTCTTTTCCATCCCGGGCGATGTTCTGACCGCCTCGCATCTGATGATCAGCCATATTCGGAAAACCCTGTACCCGCAGATGCACGACCCGGTGACCGTGGCCGTGGACCTCGGCTTTGCCAAGAAGGGGCGCAATTTTGCAGCCGATATGGGAACGCCGATCGCTTTCATCGAGAAGCGCCGTCCGGGCAATGATTCGACCTCGGAGGCGCTGACCCTGATCGGGGACGTGCAGGGGCGGGACGTGATCATTGTGGACGATGAGGTGGATACAGGCGGATCCATTGCCCAGGCAGTGGATGTGGTTCGCAGCAATGGCGCCCGCGATATTTACCTGGTCTTTGTGCATGCCATCCTCTCAGGCAGTGCGGCCAAACGCCTGGCTGAACTGCCGATCCGGCACATTGTCACCACCGATACGGTGCCGATCCCGCCGAAAAAGAAGAAGCACCTGGGGGACCGTATCACGGTCCTTTCGGTGGCGGCGCTGCTGGGAGAAGTCATCAAGCGCGCCCACGAAGGCCGCTCGGTAGGGGAGATGTTCAACGAATAGAATTCTTCCGGTACCCCGCAGTGCATCCATGCCATGCCTGAACTTCCCGAAGTAGAGACCATCGCGCGGGCGCTTCGCCCCCAACTCACCGGCTGCTCCATTCTGGAGGCCCGGGTGAGTTGGTCACGCACACTGGCAGCTCCCTCCATCAGGGCATTCATGCAGCGCATCCAGGGACAGAAGATCATGGAGGTGGGAAGGCGCGCTAAATTTCTCCATCTCCGGCTGACCGGGGATTCGCTCCTGATCCATTTAAGGATGACGGGAGACCTGCTTCTGGAGGAGAGCGCCTCGTTGCAAAGATTTGAGCGATTGCGCCTGTCTCTCTCGCGAGGCCTCGAAGCCCTGCCGCTCTTTCTCGTCTTCTGCGACGCGCGCAAATTCGGGCGCATCTGGTTGACTCCCAGACCGCAGGATATCCTCGGGAAGCTTGGACCGGAGCCGTTCGGTGAAGAATTCACACCGGATTGGCTGTATGCCGCTCTGCATTCCCGGCATCGCCAGCTTAAGCCGTTGCTGTTGGACCAGACCTTCCTGGCCGGTCTGGGCAATATCTACACAGACGAGGCTCTGCACCGGGCCCGCCTGCATCCGCTGCGAATATCAGATTCCATCCGCTCACAGCAGGCTGTCAGGCTCTGGGATGCCATCCGTTCCGTCCTGGAGGAGGGCATCCAGCGGAATGGGGCCAGCCTGGACTGGGTGTATCGAGGCGGGGATTTCCAAAACCATTTCCGTGTCTACGATCGGGAGGGGAAAGACTGCCTGGTATGTGGTGCTAAAATCAAGAGGCGGGTGGTGGGTCAACGCGGGACTTATTTCTGCCCGCGCTGCCAGCGAAGGGAGTGAGCCATGCAGATCGATCTGTGGATCGTTATCGTCGGGGGGTTGGCCGTTTTGTTCTTTGGCTATTTCTTCGGGCTTTTCGAAGGGCGCGACCAGGGGTATAAGAAGGGCCGCGCGGAGGGCGGAACGCCGGATGCGCCTGCCCAGTCACAGGTGACCCAGCCTGTCGATCAGAAGGTCCAGCCCGGGCTGTTGAGGCTCACGGAAGAGGCCGGACGCTTGCGCCTCGAGATGGATGGCGAAGAACTGGACGCTGCCTCGATTCCTGCCGGGCAGCGCAAGCGTCTGATCGAGACCGTCACGCGCCTGCGTCCCTGGATCGAAGCGCCGGCCCAGTCCGCGGAGACTCCCGCTGTCGCCCCCGCCCGGACCCCTTCCCTGGCGCGCGCTGCTGCTCCTGCGCAAGAAGCCTCCGCGGCTGTAAATTCAATGATCGGCCAGATCGATGAGATCCTGCAGCAGAACATCGCCGGTACGGCGCTTGCGGAGCGGGGCCTGCGGCTAACCGAAGAGCCCGGTGGAGGCGTTACCGTAAAGATCGACGATGTGCGCTACGCTTCTATTGGTGAGGTCACAGAGCCGGAGGTTCAGGCAGTGCTTCGCAAGGCCATTTCCACCTGGGAAAAGAAATATACGCCTGGAGCATAGGCCCCGGGCCGTTTAGCCTTCGCGTTTGTGGCGCGCGATCAAGGTGGGACAACCCACCTGCTCGGCCACTTCTGCGGCCACGTTGGGAGCATACATCTGTCGCAGAGATTTGACACTGTAGGGCGATCCCATGCAGATCAGATCATAATCGTTCGAGCGCACCTCGTTCAATATCTCCTCAACGATGCTGCCTTCCCGCGTCCTGAGGCTGACTTGCAACCCCTGCTCCTGCGCAAGTTCCAGCCCGGCCCTCAATGCCCTCCCGGGGAGCGTATCGCTCTCGGCAAGGTTCTTGGCGCCCTTCTGGATCTCGCGGGCGCTGGGATAGTTCAATTCCATGGGGGGGATCACGTGCAGCAGTGTCACGCGGGCTTGGACCAGTCCGGCGAGCTGCATTCCCAGATTTTCTGCAGTAAGCTCATAACCCAACCCCCCCACGCAGACCAGCACACTCCGGGAAGGGATGCAAGCTCGCGGGACATACACGATGGGACCGCTGATCTGCTCGATCAACTGGTGGATGGACCGCCCCTGAAGCATGTGGCGGATGGGCGGCCTGCCCAATGAACCCACCACGGTGGTATATTCACCCTGGGCGGCCCTGCGGGCGATGAGAGCCTCTGCCTGCCCATTCTGGATCTCCAGGCGATATTCGACTTTTTGGAGGTTGAAGACCTCCACGGCGCGGCTGAAGGCCTCCTCCAGAGGATGCTGATCGTCGATCTGCGCTTCATTGACCTTCTCGCTGATTCCCATGAGCGTGACCGGCAGCTTGAGGGTTGCGCCAAGCCAGGCTCCATATTCGATGGCCGGGAAGGTGCCCGTGGATCCATTTGTGGCGATTAATACTTCCATAACCGGCTCCTTAGCGGAACAGAACGACTCCCAGGATACCCGCGCCAAGCAGCACGAGCGGAGAGGGAATATCAAAGAACAGCGCCAGGGCGCTTACAGTTGCAATGAACAGCACGCGGCGATTGACCTTTTTTTTGCTGGTGGCACGGAATAGATTCCAGGCAACGACCACGATCAGGGCGGCCACAGCCGGACTCATGCCCTTGATGAATCCCTGCAGCCAGTCTTCGTGCTGGAACTGCTGGAGAACGGTGGCAACGACCAGCATCAGGATGGTGGGTGGAATGATGGAGCCGAGCAGGGCGGTAAGCACGCCGGGGACGCCTCCTGCGGCAAAGCCCACGAACATGGCCAGCTTAAGGGCCTCGCTGCCCGGCAGGAAGTTGGAAAAGCCGACCGCCTCCACGAACTGCGCCTCGGTCATGATCTTTCCCACCGCTTCCTTGTAGAGCAGGCCCACTGAAGCCGGGCCTGAGGGGGAGAGAATATTAACCTTCAGAAACATCCAAAGAAGGCTGAGCCAGATCTTAAAGCGTGAGGGTTTCATGAAAGCAGCAGCGCCCCAAGGATGCCGGCGAGGATGATGATCAGCCGTTCCGGCGCGTTCAAGAACATGGCTGTCAGGCTGGCCAACCCAATAATCCAACCCGCCCAGCCGGTATTGCCCCCTTTCTCGAAGATCTTCCAGGCCGTGAAAAGCATCAATACCGAGATGGCAGGCGTCAGCCCCTCGATGAAGCTGCTGACCCAGGCCTCCCGCCGGATGCGGTGCAGCATCATGGTGATGCCCAGGATGATGATGGTGGGGGGAAGGATCGAGGCGGCCAACGCGACCAGTCCGCCCGGTATGCCCCCCACAGCATAGCCCACATACATGGCCAGTTGTAATGCGTCGCTGCCCGGCAGCACGGAGGACAGGCCGACGGCCTGGATAAACTGATCGTTCGTCACCATGCTGCCCACGGCCTCGTGGTACAGCAGCCCCACCGAGGCCGGTCCGGAGGTGCTCAATAAATTGACCTTGATGAAGGTCCAGAAAATTCGCAGAAGCAGATCCATTAAATATTCCCGCTGAGAGTGATGTGGCTAAAGGTTCTTCACGAGATAATAATTCCCGCGCAGGAATCCGCGTTCCAGATAATAGGCACGCGTGCCGATGGCTGAAATGACCGCCAGGCGCGCAAAGCCTGCCTGGTGCGCGATGTGCGAGGCCTGCTGCAGGAGGCGTGTTCCGAGTCCGGCGTGCTGGGCCGCGCCTGCCTGTTCCGTTCCTACAGGCAGAGATTGTCCATATACGTGCAACTCGCGGATCAGCGCCGCGCGCTCCAGGTCTGCAAGACCGGTGGCGGGTGAATGCAGGCCGGGCAGCGAGAGACGGATAAACCCGGCCAGCCGGTCATCGGATGTTACAAAGGAGATGAAATGCTCCCGGGCAGACCCGGCTTCGTAGCACAGGTCATCCAGGTGCAGGGAGCGCGGGTCCACGAGTTTTCCGCGTACCTCGCGGCAGCGTACACACTGGCAGTGGGTTCCCCTGCGGCGCATCTCCGCGAATACATCCTGACGCAGGCTGGTGCGCCGGTTGCCTTCCACTACGCGGGTGGAGGGGATATCGCGAATGATGCGGTTGACCCGGCAGTAGCGTGGAATGGAGGGCTTGAGACTGGCAATGAGATCGATCAACTCTGCGGTGGTGTAGGGGGTGAACTCGCCGCGCTGCCAGTAGTCGTAAAGCTCGGCGTTTGCCAGCAGTTGGTTGGGATAGATCTTGATCTCATCCGGGCAGAGTTCCTCCCACAAGCGGGCAAAGTCCTCGCGGTCGGAGAGAGGGGTCGCACCAAGCAGGTTCGGCATCCAGTGCAGGACGATCTTGAAGCCTGCCGCGCGCAGCAGCGCAGTGGCGCGCCGGGTGGCGGCGGTGTCATGCCCGCGCTTGTTCAGTTCCAGGATGCGGTCATCCAGGCTCTGCGCGCCCATCTGTACCTTGGTGACGCCGAGGCTGCGCAGCCAGCGTACTTCCTCCAGGGTGATCTCATCGGGGCGCGTCTCAATGACCAATCCTACATTGCGATGGTGAGCCGACTCGTTCAGTGCGTGCGCCTGAGCCAGGCTCTCCGATGCGTTTTCGTTCATCGCATCAAAGCAGCGCTGGATGAACCATTCCTGATAATCCCGCCGGTAGGAGGACCATGTGCCCCCCAGGATCAGCAGCTCGATCTTGTCCGTGGGATGGCCGACCGACTCGAGCGAGGCCAGTCGCGAAGCCACCTGGGCAAAGGGATCGAAATCATGCTCCACACCGCGCATGGCGCCGGGCTCGTCCGGGAGGTAACTTTTGGGCATGCGCACATCGGTGGGGCAGAAGATGCATTTGCCCGGGCAGGGGTAGGGTTTGGTCAGGACCGTGACGGTGGTGACACCCGAGAGGCTGCGCACCGGCTTCATGCGGATGCGCTCCAGCAGGTGTGCATCCTGCGGAATGACAGCCTCGTCCACCATTTCCTGGTACGCGCTGACCAGCATGGCCTTGCTCAGATAACCACCGGTGGGGAGTGGATGAGCGCGCAGGGAGCGCATCACCTCGCCGCCGCGGCGGATCTCCTCCAGCACGCGGTGGGCCAGTTCCAGCTTTTCGGGGGTCAGTTCCTGCCGTATTCGCCACTGCTGCTGGCGCTCGGAAAGATTCATGGGCGTGATTATACCGTTATAATCCCGGCAATGGATTCGACTGCCGCCGGGCATTTACTGGAGCTTAACAACCGCTTTTATGAGCAGTTCGGAGGCTCCTTCTCCGCGGCACGGGAGCGGCTTCAACCTGGCGTGCTCAGGATACTTTCCAGCCTGGGCGGGGAGGAGCAGGTTTTGGATTTGGGCTGTGGAAATGGGGAACTGGCTTGTGAGCTGGCACGGCGGCAGCATCGCGGGCGCTACCTGGGCCTGGATTCCAGCCTGTCTCTCCTGCGCGAAGCGCAAAAGAGGACGGTTGGCCTGCCGGTCTCCTTCCTGCAGATGGATCTGGCCCGGATGACCCCGATCCGCGGGCAGATGCCGGCCGCAGGGAAATGGTCGCTGGCCGCATGTTTTGCTGTGTTGCATCACATCCCCGGGGAGGCGCTGCGTTTGGAGATCCTCAATGCGGTGCGCGGCTGGCTTGCACCCGAAGGCTGTCTGGCGCTCTCCAACTGGCAGTTCCTGAACAGTGCGCGGCTTGTGGCCCGCATCCAACCCTGGGAGGCGGCGGGGCTGGAGGCCTCACGGGTGGATCCCGGAGATTATCTCCTGGACTGGAAGCGTGGGGGGAAAGGGCTGCGCTATGTCCATCACTTCAGCGCCGCGGAATTGGAAGGGCTGGCGGGACGTGCAGGCTTCGAAGTGGTCGATGCCTTTCTTTCGGATGGCGCGGGGGGCAACCTGGGGTTGTACCAGATCTGGAAGCCTCGCCGTAATTGATGCAATGCCGCTCAAAAAGAAAAAAAGGACGTTCTGTTTCATGAGAACGTCCTTTTTCACTGGTTGGAGGGGTTCAACGGTTCCGGGCTGGTGAGCTGCGCATGCGGCGGGCCATGAGGATGACGATCACGAGCGCCAGAGCCATGACGACCAGGCCGGGGAATCCGAACTCATCGGCGATACCCGTCCCGGGAAGGGCGCTGGAGGTGGGGACAACGGTCAATTGTGCCACAGCCGCCTGGGTCAATGCCGCCGCGACCGTGGCGGTGGCCGGGTCGGTGGTGGGTGTTGCGGGGACCGGGGTCGCGCTGGGCTGCGCCACCACCGGTGTGGAGGTGGGAGGTAGTGTGGCAGTGGGGACGATCTGCGCCTGGAAGGTGGCGGTCAGGGCCTGGCCGATCTGGGCAGCTTGGGTTCCCTGTGCGCTGAGCGCCTGCTGCTGGCGGGCCAACTGCTGCGGACGGATGAGCAGCACATATCCCGCAATGCATGCCAGTGAGAGCAGCACGATGGCGCCGAGTATCCCGGCTGCCAGCAGAAAGGTGCGATTGCTGTTTTCCTCCGGAGGGGTGGCATCAAAGTTGTTTTCATCGCCTTCGTACATGGTTCACTCTCCTATTTTCGGTATGCCATTATGAGTCTTGCAAAGCCGGGCCGCCCTGAGGAAAGATCGATTGCCTGGATCGCTTCCCCCGGGCTCTGAGACTGCTTTGCCCTCGCAATGTCATGCGCCCATTATCCCACAACTTCAAGATTCACAAGAGGTACAAGCAGGATTTCACCCGACTCCAGTTTGACCTCGGCAGCGGGAACACGCAGACCACTCGGCATGAGAGTCTGCCCCTGGGGAAACGATACGATGGTGCCGACGGCGCCCTGCGAGGGTGGCCGGGTGATGCGAACTGTCAGTCCGGGTGCGAAGGTCTCCGAGGTCAATGGCTCGGGTGGTTCTTGGGCCACCGGGAGAGGGATGAATACATCCGGACGTGCGCCGCTGTAGCGGTCGAAGGCCTCTGCATTGAGCGTCACCTCGCGCTGGGCGTTGGTGCTGAGCAGTTTGTAGGCCGCCGAGTTCATCGGGATGGAACCGAATCCATCCGTGACCAGGATGGGCAGGCGCGTCTGGCCGGCCAGCGGCAGAAGAGCGGGGTCCATGCTGGAAAGGATCAGCCCGCGCGCCGGCAGTTCGACGGCTGCCTCCAGCGATTCGGCATCGCGCAGCATCCCGGCCAGGATGATCGAGCCGCGCATCCCCACCTCAAAACGCCCGGCAGTGAGCACTGCTCCCGGGTTGTCCATGGCGTTGACCAGGAGCCCGGTATCCATACGCCCATTGCCCCAGACGCCCTGGATCAGCGCTCCATAATTGCGAATCACCACGCCGCGATTGGCGATCACCTGCACCACGGTGCCGGCAAGCCCGGCCCGCAGCTGGAGGTTGGTTTCGGCGGTCTCCAAAAGGACCTGGCCTCCGCCCACGGCCAGCACACGCCCGGCCTTGGGGGTGCGGATGGTCCTGGCAAAGAACCCGCGTCCTACAGCCAGCTCAGCTCCCGCGGCAAGCTGATCCCCCACTTTGCAGCGTATCAGCCGGTCTGCGACAGAAGGGGAGAGTCGCAGAGGGGTGCCCACATCCACCAGTACATGCTCGCGCGCCCAGGTGGCCTGGGCCACTACATCGGTGGGGCTGACCTTCTGGTTGGCACGCGCCAGCACTGTTCCGGAGACGGGCATCAAGCGCTCGCGCATGATGGTCGTAAGAGGCAGGATGTGCAGAAGGGGGGCCAGCATCTGTTAACCTCCCATGGTCCAGTGCCAGTTTTTGACGAGAT
>CAYMQX010000042.1:0-456 GCA_964392495.1 uncultured Anaerolineaceae bacterium | reverse complement strand
GTCTTCCGCGTCCATCAAAGACCACGCCCAACGCGCCGCCGCTGACGTTAAGGACACCCTCCCGTCCGGGGCCAAACCCGGCATCGCTGCGGCCAACCGGGGTGAGGCTCAACCGCGCATTGTGCCCGCTGGGAAGCGGCAGGATCTCCAGAGTGCCGTATTTGACCTCGGCGCGCGCCTCGGTTCCATCCTCATAGGTCAGGCGGGCTTTAAGAAGGGGAGATCCATAGGTACCGGCGGCGAGAGGTGCTACCACGGTTCCCAGGCTCATGAATGCGCCGGATTCCAATACTTGCACCGGAAGCAGGGTATTCTGCCCGGCGGCAGCGCCCAGCAGGGGGATGATGCTGTGCTGATCGAGGATGACGGTGGTCACACCTACCGGCTGGATGGCATCCAGGATGAGGAGCAGGCTTTGCCCCGGTGTGGGGGCGTTTGAAAGGGGGCCGCCTCCCG
>CAYMQX010000041.1:0-13032 GCA_964392495.1 uncultured Anaerolineaceae bacterium | reverse complement strand
TATGTGAGATCGCAGGATCAATAAAGGGCAGGTGAAGCAGGTCCAGCAGGGAGGGACCGAGCAGGATGCCCACCAACAACTCCCCCAGGACGGACGGCTGGCCGAGGAACACGCTCAGGTAGCCTGCCAGCTTGGCGGAGAGCAGGATCACGGAAAGCAGGAAGGCCAGTTGGAGGAAGGAGGTCATGAGCGCAGCGTACAAGTAGTATACACGAGGATGCTTTGAGAGGCAAAAAACTGCTCACAAAGTGCCCTCCCGGGGCCCTCTCAATGCAGCCGCCCGCACCTCATTTCCATTTGGGACGTGCCATCCTTACTCCTCCATATTTTCCAGCCAGAGTTTCATATCGTCCGCCTTTACAGCCCGCTCCGCCTCATGGATCAGCGCATTCAAGCTTCGCCGTCGTCTGAACGGGGTGTTGGGAGGTAGATAAGTATCGGGCAATGGCGCCGGCCGCCTGTTCTGCGACACATTGAAACAGGGCGTCCACTTCTGGATGAGCAGCCGCTCGCAGGCATTCAATTCATTCCCCACCTCGACAAACCGGCTGGACTGTGAGCATAACAATTCGATCGTGAAGTTCATCGATCCCGGCCAGTTGCACCAGATGAACCGTCCGACAATGGAATGACCCTTGAAGCCGCTGAGCAAATGTTCCCACACGCGCGCAAAGGCAAGCTGTGACTGGCCGGCATAGAAAGCCACGTTCTCATCACGAAAAAGGTACAGGTCCAGATCCTGCAAGGCAGCGGGACACAGTTCGATCAGCAGGAATCGTTTAAGCGGGATCGCGACAGCTTCGCTGTTCATGGGGCTATCACCCTGTCATGCAAAGGTTCTTTATGGATGATGTAATACTGCGCGGCAATTCCTTCCACAACGCCTCCACACTCAGGGGGTGATCCACTCCTCATATAGCCCGGGCCGGAAACAGCGCCTCCAATGCCCGCCAGACCTCGTCGCTCCAAGCGGTATAGTTATGCCCGGCGCTGAACTCGCGGTAGGTCACATCGTACCCGTTCTTCTTAAGGATCGGCTGCATGCGGCGGTTGTCGGAGAGCAGCGAGTCGAACCGGCCGACGTCCATCCACAGCTTCAGGCGCTCGTGCGCGTGCCCATGACGGATTAAGTCGGCCGCGGACAGGTCGCGCCCATCCAACTCAAAAGCCCCCGACTGGCAGATCACCCTGCCGAAGGTCTCCGGCATACGCAGACCCGTGTACACCGCCATCACGCCGCCGAATGAGGCCCCCAGCACACCGTATGCTCCCGGGTTGCGGCGGATGCCCAGCAGATTCAACTCCCGACGCGCCAGCGGAAGGACCTCCATGTCGATCCAGTTGATGACCGCATCCGAGCCCGCATACTCAACGCTTCGGTATCTCCCCCCATTCTGCAGGAAGGCCAGCGCCAGCGGGCGGATGCGCTTCTCCGCGATCAGGTTGTCCACGATATTCGTCAGCCGGCCGCGCTGAAGGTAATCTGTGCCATCGTAGACCACCAACAAGGGAGTCCGCTCCTTTACGGGCGGCGCATACAAATGCACCTCGCGCTGCCCATCCTCCGCCAGCAGCCCCGCCGGGACCATGACGCGCCGCACTTCCCCGTGGGGAACCCCGGCGCGCCGCCGGGTCAGAGGCGTGGGAATCGATTCCGGCATATGGAAGAAATTATTGCGCGCCCCAAGCCCATTGCTGACCGTGCGCGCATTATAGGGATCCAGCAGCCGCGCGCCGGTGGCGGGATCGTGGAAGTAATACTCCATATAGGCATCCCGCGGCAGGGAGAATGAGATCGCCCAAAGCGGAGGCCCGCCCGGTGGGGCGAGGCGGACCGGAAGCCGCCTCAGCTTTTGAGGGTCCTCCCAACCGTGCAGGTCGCTCATCAGTGAAACCGTCCGCTCCCCCTGCCAGTACAGCGTAACCTGCGTGCCGCGGATAAGCGGGTTCCCCCGGGATATGAGTTGTTGAAAAAGGTTCGCTTCCATTCGCTATGCCAGGAACAGGATCGCCACGCCGGCCATCGCAACCAGCGTACCCAGGATGGACTGGAGCTTCAGGCGCTCTTTGAAGACGATGACGCTGATGGGCAGCAGGAAGACCGGTGTGAGCGAGGTCAGGATGCTGGCCACACCCACCGGGGCATTCTGCAGCGCCAGCAGTGAAAAGGAGACGCCGATGACCGGCCCGACCAGCGCCGCCAGCATCAACTGCCGCAGAGCCGCGGGATGAGCGCACAGACTCTCCACGGTGCCACGCACCTGCCTCTGCACCAGCGCAATGAACGTGAGCGCCGCCAGTGCAGCCAGCATACGGATGGCGTTCCCCTGCAGCGGGGAGAAGCTCCCATACAATCCCTGCCGGGAGAAGACGAACCCCGTGGCCTGGCAAACCGCCGAGATTACGCCGAACAGCACCCCGCGCGCGTAATGCGATGGGTGCAGCCCGTTCCTTTCGCTCCGCTCCAGCAGCACCCACAGGATGCCCCCCAGTGCCAGGGCGATCCCTGCGATCTGGGCAAGACCCAGCCTCTCGTCCAGGAACAGCCAGGCCTCCACCGCCGCCAGGATGGGCGATAGGCTGAGCAGCAGGTTGCCCAACCGCGGCCCAATGGACAGGTAAGACTGGAACAGGAAGGCGTCTCCCAAGGCCAGCCCGATCACACCCGAAAGTGAGAGCCACAGCCAGCGGTCCGCCGCAGCCCCCACCGGTAGAGGCTTGTGAAAGAGGACGAGGTTGAGCACCGCCAGGTACAGCAGCGCAAAGACCACCCGCGTCCGGTTGGAGACCACCGCCCCCACCTGCCTCCCCGCCCGCGTGATGAAGACCGAATTGAGGGCATAGAAGAACGAGGTCAGCAGCCCGGCGGTCTCGCCGAGATAGTTATGCAGCAGGTTGTACATCCCCGGAGTTCAACGTCATGAGAAGGATACTGCCGACTCAGCGTTATTTCTTGAAGGTGCCCATCAATTCGGCATTGGCCAGGATATGTCCGGAGAGGGCCTTCATCAGGTCGCCGGCCCCGACATTCGAACTGATGGTCAGCATGGCGTCCAGCGCGTACAGCTTGAAGAAGTAGCGATGTGTTCCCGATGGCGGGCAGGGCCCCATGTAACCATTTTCGTGGGAACTGCCCAGGCCCTGCTGCGTTCCGTCGTTGAGGCTGGCGCCCTGCGGCATGGCCTCAGACAAGCCGCGGCTGGAGGCGGGGATATTGAAGATCACCCAATGGACAAAGGTTCCGGAGGGGGCATCGGGGTCGTCCATGATGAGGGCGAAGGATTGCGTGCCGCCGGGCGGCTCGCTCCACTCCAGCGCCGGTGAAATATCCTCGCCGGTGCATGTGAAGCGGGGCGGGATGCTGCCGCCCTCTTCGAAGGCCGGGGTTGTCAGGCGAAGTACCATATCGATCTCCTGGGCAGGCTTTTCCGGTTCCAGAGTGGAAGGGAAGGTCGGCTGGGCGACCTGCAGGGTGGGAGGGAGAGTCGGCTGGACGACCTGGGCCGTGGCCGGGGGAGCGGCAGGGCTGCAGGCTGCCATGACAAGTATAAGACTTAACACAAGGGACAGGCGCATTCTCTCTCCTTGCTGCTTGACGGTCCTCACGGCAGGTCCTCGCGTCGGGTGCCCTCGAAACCGAGGATGAAATCCGCTCCGTACAGGCGTCCGGGCGTCTGGAAGCCGGGCGTGAAACTTCCTGCCAGGATACGCTTCATGATCTCCACCGTGGTCAGCGCTGTGAGGGTATAGCCCTCCGGCACGGTCAGCCGCGCCGCGGCGCGTTTCCCTGCCGCCTCGCTCACCTCCGCCTGGAAGACCGCCAGCGCCGTCCGCCTGCGTTCGGTGGAGGGGCCGGGCGGCATGAGCTTGAGCAGCCCGCGCAGCAGGCTCCGGACCGGCCGCGCGCTGAGCACCGGCATGAACAGGTTGGCCGCGTGCAGGAAATCGATGGTCTGACGCGGAAGCGCCATGTAGACCTCGATATTCTGGATGCCGGTGCTGTGCCAGGCGCTGCTCACATCGCCCCAGTTGAAGAGCGCCGTCCAGACCGGGCCGCGGCCGAAATCGATGCGCGCCGTCCTGGAGCCCAGCGGCGCGCTGACGATCCTCCCCTCCCGCCGCAGCATCGCGCCGCGTCCCATGTTCTCGATGCCCGAGGAGGCCGTGCCGCGCGAGAGGCCCGCGCCCACCCCGCGGATATACAGCCGCAGGTGCGTGGCGGAGGGCAGGCGCTCCTTCAGGTACACGGCCAGACAGTCGCTCGGGACCACGTCGAAGCCCGCGCCGGGTAAAAGCATGACCCCCGCGGCGCGCGCAGCCTCATCCATCGCCGCCAGCGTCTCGAAGCCAGGGATCTCACCGCTGATGTCCACATACTGCCGCCCCGTGCGCAGGCAGGCATCCGCCATGGCGCGAAAGGTATGCACGAAGGGACCCGCACAGTGCAGCACTGCCCCCGCCTCGCTCAGCGCCGCGTCCAGCGCCCCGGGATCGCTGAGGGGGAAACAGCGGTACTCCAGCCCCAGGCTCTGCGCCTGGAGCTTCAGCCTGGTCTCATCCCTCCCGGCCAGCAAGGGCTTCATTCCTTGTGCAGCAGCCTGTTCAGCGATCAGGCTGCCACTGTAGCCGTAGGAAGCGTAGAGCAGGAAGTCCTTCACAGCCGCTTCACGAAGTGGACCAACCGCTCCACCTCTTCATAGCCCATCTTGAGGTGGGTGTAAATGCTGGCCTCGTTGTCCAGCCAGGTATCCGAGGCCATCTCCTGATAGCCCTTCTGACGCGCCCATTCCTCGGCGGCCTCCACCAGGCGCGTGCCGATTCCCAGTCCGCGCAGGTCCTCGTCCACGTACCAACCCTCCACGTAGCCCACCGGGCTGGTCTCGCAGCCCTCGCCGTAGGTGCGCGTCCCGGCCTCCACGAAGCCCACGCGACGGTCATCCAGCGTGGAGGCGATGAACACGGCCTGGCCGGGGTCGGAGAGGATGGTATCCAGTTCCGGCTCGAACTCGGGGGCGGTCGAGTAGATCCACAGCAGCAGCCGCATGCGCAGCCAGTCGGGTTTGTCCTCCGGCGTGGCGCGGCGGATGATGATATCCATTCCCATCTCCGTTAAAAACGGCGGAGGCACGCAAGCTGTGCCTCCGCCCAAAAATCAGAACCGACTAGTCGCCGCCGCGCTTGCCCAGTTGGTGGTCAAGCTGCAGCACAGCCGTCTCGCGCGCTTCGATCATCTTGAGGCTCGCGACGATATCCGCCGCGTTCTTCTCCTCCTCCACCTGCTCCGTGATGAACCACTGGAGCATGACCTGGGCCGGGTAATCCTTCTCCGCCTGGGCCAGCTCGTAGAGCGAGTGGATCGAGGCGCTGATCATGGCCTCATGCGCCGCGGCCTCCTCGAAGACCTGCAGCGGCGAGGCCCACTGCGCCTTGGGCGCCGCAATGGCCTTTAGCGAGACCTCCCCGCCGCGCTCCAGGATGAAGTCATAGAACTTCATGGCATGTTCGCGCTCCTCCCCCTCCTGGATGCGCATCCAATGCGCGAAGCCGGGCAGGTTCTTCCCCTCAAAATAGGCCACCATCGAGAGATAGAGATAGGATGAAAACAGCTCTTTGTTAATCTGTTCGTTGATTGCGTCCTGCATCTTTTTGCCGATCATGAAGACCTCCTTGTGAGATGCGCCTATTATAACAATATCCCAAACCCCGGGACGGCCCTCGCCATCCAGCCGGGTGGTCTGCCCAACTTGTATTACTGGCCCGATAGGCGCGAGCCGGGTGAGCTCTTTCGCTCTCCGCCTGCACTCTCCAAAAACTTCTTTACCTGCGCCAGATGCTCCGCTTCATCTCTCCCCTCCCCTTCCATCAGCCTGCCGACCGTGATGCGGAAGCCGCGGAAGCGCACACAGAAATCCCGGTCGATATCCTCCGAGGGCACGTCCCCCAGTTCCTCCATCAACCGCAGGTGGGAGGAGGCTGCCTGCCCGATCTGCTCCTCCAGTGAAGCGCGGCGGTACTTGCGGACCAGCGTGGCGTTATAGCTCTGCCAGCCGCGGTCATGGAACCTGTAGAAGAGGGGCAGCCGCCCCGCCTGCACGGCCTGGATCGCCTCCACGTTGGCATGGTCCCAGCCGGTCAGGTGAGCCAGCAGGTCCAGCAGGGACCAGGTCCCCAGGAACACCCGGAGCGAGTCCTCCACGGCACAAGTGGAGGCGCAGTCCAAAATCTCCCGGCGGGTGTCGCTGAGACTGGAGATCAGCACTTCCCTGCGGACCACCCGGCGCATAAGCTTGTTCACCCGCATCCCGCCTCCTCCCACAGGTTCAGCCGCGCTTCTTCAACCAGTCCAGCAGCTTCCTCGCCGGCCAACAGTTGATCACGTCGCCCTTCTCCAGCCAGGCGCGGCGGGCGATGGCCACCCCATAGAAGAGCAGGTCGAAGTCTTCCCCGGAGTGCGAATCCGTGTTGATGCTGATAGGGATGCCCAGTTCCTTTGCGCGGCGGGCATATACATCGTCCAGGTCGAGGCGGGAGGGATGGGCATTGATCTCCAGGGCCACACCGGAGAGGGCGGCGGCCTCCAAAACGGCGTCCATGTCCAGGTCCGCGCCCTCGCGGTCGGGGAGCAGGCGTCCGGTGGGATGCCCGATGATATCCACATGAGGGTTGTTCACCGCATTCAGCAGCCGCGCGGTGACCTTCTGACGCGGTTGGCGCAGGCTGGTATGCAGCGAGGCCAGCACCAGGTCCAGCGAGGCCAGGAATTCATCTGGATAATCGAGCGAGCCGTCGGCCCTGATCTCGACCTCGCTGGCGTGCAGGATCAGGATCTTATCGCCCAGGGTCTTCTGCGCCCTGCGGATCTCGGCGGCCTGCTGCTTGTGTCGTTCCATACTCAGCCCGCCGGTCACGCCCAGGCTGACGGAGTGATCGGTGAAGGCGATGACCTTCATTCCATGCCGGGCAGCGGCCTGGGCCATCTCCAGCATGGTGAGCCTGCCATCGCTCCAATTGGAGTGGGTCTGCAGGTCGGCCTTGATATCCTTGAGTTCGATGAGCTTCGGCAGCTTATCTGCCTTCGCCGCCTGGATCTCGCCGCGGTCCTCGCGCAGCTCCGGCGGGATCCACGGGAGCCCGAGGGTCTGGTACACCTCCTGCTCGGTGGCGCACAGGATCTCCTTCCCATCGCTGACCCCTGCGAAGGAATGCTCCGAAAGCGAGAGCCCCTTCGCAAGCGCGATCTCGCGCAGGCGCACGTTGTGATCCTTCGATCCGGTGGCATAGACCAGCGCCGTACCGAAGCGCTCGGGAGGATGCACCCAAAGCTGGGCGCGCAGCCCGTCGTTAAACTCGATGCTGGCCTTGGTCCCGCCCTGGCCGAGCACCCGCTCGACACGCGGCAGGTGGACAAAGGCCTCCATCACCGCCCTTGATTCCTGCGAGGCGACAAGGATATCGAGGTCGCCCACGGTGGAGCGCATCCGGCGCAGGCTGCCCGCGGGTTGGGCATCGACCACGCCCGGGACCTTCATCAACTGAGCGCAGATCTCTTGCGCCAGCGGGTAGGCCTTCCCCAAGGGGATGCGCGTGGAGCGGCGCGCCAGGGACTCGATCCCTACGATGATCTGCTGCTCCGACTTCGCCCCCATGCCGGGCAGATCGCGGAGCTTTCCCGCGCGGGCCGCCTTTTCCAACCCGGCCAGCGAGGTGATGCCCAAGGACTTCCAGATCAGAGCGACCTTCCGGGGGCCGAGGCCGGGCACGGGCAGCCATTGGGCCAAACCGGGAGGCACTTCCTTCTTCAGCTTCTCCAGGAACTCCAGCCTGCCCGTCCGGAGCAGTTCATCGATCTTCTCTGCGATGGCCTTGCCCACGCCGGGGATCTCCTCCAGGCGGCCCTCCTTCCAATAGCCGGAGGCTTCGCTGCCGAGGCTCATCAGGCTTTCGGCAGCCCGGCGGTAGGCCAGGGTCTTATAGACGATCTCGCCCCTGATCTCCAGCAGGTTGGCGATCAGTTCGAAGGTCTCAGCCAGTTGTCGGTTGTTCAGCATGGGAAGCTCCAGGGAAGCGGAGTTTTGAATATGATACCATCTGATGCGCCGCAGGGCGGGCCCACGCGGTCACTGGCGGGCGTAGGCGATGGCCTGCTCCATGGACAGGCCGCGGCCCGCCTCCCACAGGGATGCAAAACTGGCGGAGTCCAGCAGCAGGCGCAGGCGCTTCAGCTCCTCTTCATACTCCTGCTGCTCGATCAGGGTCATGGGGATGGTGATGGCCTCACGCAGGGCTTCGGAGGCGCCCAACAGGCGGGCGGCGCGTACGGCCTCGCGGCGCCTCAGGGCGATAAAGGCAAAGCTCTCCAACTGGTGCGCCACCGCGGCGCGGTGACCCAGCTTCTGCCAGACCAGGATGGTCTCGCGGTAGGCGGCCTCGGCCTCGTTGAGGTGCCCCTCGCGTCGGTCCATGTGGGCCAACTCGCTGTGGACCATGTTGACGCGGTGCACATCGCCGGCCCGCTCGAAGAGCGGCAGGCACTCCATCAAACGGCCGCGCGCCCGCTCAAAGTCGCCGCGCAGGATGGCCCCCTGGGCGGAGGCGATCAGCGCGGTGGTGGAACCCCACCAGTTCTCCCCTTCCATTTTCAACAATGCCTCGCTCTCCGCCTCCAGTGCGGCGGCGGTCTGCATATCGCCGCGCAGCAGCGCGATGAGCTGCGAATACACACCCAGGGCCAGGCCCAGTTCGAAGGCGCCCGCCTCGCGACGGGCGATCTGGACAGCCTCCTCGGCGTAGGAGAAGGCGGTGCTGCGCTCGCCGAGGAAGGCCTTGGCTGTGGCAGTGAAAGCCAGGTTCACGGCCAGCAGCCTCTGATCCCGCAGGCGGCGGGCGATGGCAATGGCGCCCTCCCCGGCGCGGATGGCGGCGGGGTTGTCGCCCTGGCCGAATCGCAGAAAGCTCAGGGCCTGAAGCGCCGAGCTGCGCGCCCGCAGGTGGAAGCGGGTCAGGGTGTCGTCCATGCCCCAGGGAGGCGCCTCCGATTTTTTGATGGCCGCGCTGGTCCAATGGATGCCCTCCACCGCGTAGCCGCGCCGGGACCAGAAGTAGGCGAGGCAGCCCACCAGCCGCAGGGCGGCGATCTGGTCGGTCTCCAGGCTCCACTCCAGGGCGGAGCGCAGGTTATCCAGTTCGGCCTCCAGGAGCGGGATCCATTCCAGCACCTCGCTGCGGTCCATCATAGGACCGGCAGTCTCGGCGAACTTGATAAAGAACTCCAGATGCCGGTTGCGCATCTGTGCGGCCTCCCCGGCCTCGAGCAGCTTGTCGCGGGCATACTGGCGGATGGTCTCCAGGTAGAAATAGCGCCGCCCGGGTTCCTCCTCCTCCACGACCGCGAGCGACTTGTTCACCAGCCGGGTGAGCAGGTCGAGGGCGGGCAGATCGGCGCACAGGGCCTCAGCGGCCTCCAGCGTCCAGCCCCCGGCAAAGACCGAGAGGCGGCGGAAGAGGGTGCGCTCGTCCTGCGAGAGGGTCTCGTAGCTCCAGTCGATGAGGGCGCGCAAGGTCTGCTGGCGCGGCAGGGAGGCGCGGCTGCCGCCGGTGAGCAGGCGGAAGCGGTCATCGAGGCGGGAGGCGATCTGCTCGGGGGAGAGGACAGCCACGCGCGCGGCGGCCAGTTCCAACGCCAGCGGGATGCCGTCCAGGCGGGCGCAGATCTGCGCGATGGAGGAGGTGTTGGCGGCGGTGAGGCGGAACCCGGGATCCACGGCCGCGGCGCGCTCGGTGAAGAGCTGCCCGGCCTCGGAGGCCGCCAGGGATTCGGGGGTCACCGCGGAGACTTCGGGCAGGGTGAGGGAGGGGACGCGGTACACGCTCTCCCCGAGGATGCCGAGGGCTTCGCGGCTGCTGGCCATGATCTTCAGGTCGGGGCACAGGCGCAGGTAGCGGTCGGCCAGGGCAGCGCAGTCTTCGATCATGTGCTCACAGTTATCCAGCAGGAGCAAGGAGCGGCGGGCGCGCAGGTAGTTGACGATCAGCTCATCCAACTCCATGCCCTGCTGCTCGTGCAGGTGCAGGACAGTCGCCAGGGAGTGCAGGATGAGGGAGGGGTCGGAGATGGGCGCCAGCTCCACCAGCCAGACGCCATCCGGGAAGGCGGTCAGCTCTTCGGCCGCGGCCTGGATGGAGAGGCGCGTCTTGCCGGTGCCGCCCGGACCGATGAGGGTGAGCAGACGCGCTTCGGCCAGCTTCCGGCGGACCTCCTGAAGCTCGCGCCCGCGGCCTACAAAGGAGGTGACCTGGACCGGCAGGTTGTTGGGCAGGGAGTCGAGCGAGTTGAGGGGCGGGAAATCCGGCAGGAGCGAGGGATGCTCAAGCTGGAAGACCCGCTCCGGGCGGACGAGGTCCTTCAGGCGGTGGAGGCCCAGGTCGCGCAGGGAGAGGTCCGCGGGCAGGGAGAGGCGCACCAGGTCGGCAGTGGCGCCGGAGAGCAGCACCTGCCCGCCGTGGCCGACGGCCATCAGCCGGGCGCCGCGGTTGAGCGTCGTGCCGAAATAGTCATCGGAGCGAAGCTCGGCCTCGCCGGTGTGCAGCCCCATGCGGACGCGCAGGGGGAGGGGCTGGATCTCCTCCCAGGCCTGCGCGCTGAGCGCCTGCTGGGCCGCGACGGCCGCCAGCAGGCCGTTGAGCGGCGCATCGAAGACGGCATGGATGCCGTCGCCGGTGGACTTGATGACGCGGCCCCCGTTGGAGTCCACGGCCTCGTGCAGGAGCAGGTCGTGGCGTGCCAGCACGCGGCGCATGGCCTCGGGGTATTCCTCCCACAGGCGCGTGCTGCCCTCGATATCGGTAAACATAAAGGTAAACGTGCCGGTCTGCATGAACCTTACCTGTAATGCAGGTATTATAAATTTTCGCCCCCGGAGGTCAAGGGAAGGTGAGGCGTCATTTGACGGTGAGCCAGAGGCCGAGCAGAACAACGCCCAGGCCGAGCAGGCGGGTGAGGTCCACGGGGCGGAGGGAGGCGCCGAGCAGACCGTAGTGGTCGAGCAGGGTTCCGATGAGGAGCTGCCCGGCGACAATGGCAATGGTGGCGCTGGCCGCGCCGATGCGCGGGATGAGGTAGCTGATGGCGCCGAGCACGACAAGCCCGAAGAAGCCGGCGGCGAGAGCATACCAGGGGAGTTCGCGCCAGTGGGAGAGCTTCCCGCCGCCCATGAAGAGCAGGGGCAGGAGCGAGACGAGGGCGCCGCCGAGGTGGACGATGAAGACGCTCTCGAAGAGGCCGAGGCGCTGTGTGATGAAGCTGGAGAGGGGGCCTTGCAGCCCGACGGCCGCGCCACCCAGCAGCCCGACGAAGAGCAGGAGGAGGAGGGGTTGCATGGTCAGGTTCCCTTCGAGGTGAGATGGACCTGATTGTACATGGAGATGAGGGGAGGGGCGGGAGCGCTGCGGGCGAGGGGCCTGGTGCGAGGGGAAGGCCCCAAAGGTCTCGATGCGAGGAGGCGTGAGGGCAGGGGCGGGCGCTGCGTTCACGCTTCGACTTCGCTCCGTGCGGGAAGAGGTAAATTTGAATAAATCAATTCCGCCTCAATCCATCCCCAAAGATGGATGTGGATGTGGAGGTGAGGGATCGAGAAGCCGGGGGGCTGCCCCTGGCTGCGCTCCTGGATGCGAGCTGCAAGACGGTTGTTGAAAGATTGCGAAGGAGTGCGCCGCGGGGGCGGCTGGTGGGTTTAAATTTGCGCATGGATGCGCCTTTCCCAGAGGCCAATCGACACGAGTATTATAGAATATATGTTCTAAATCAGCAAGGGTAAATGGCCCTGAAAACGGCCTTTTTTGCCATGGGTTCACATTTTGTAAGGTCGGTAAAAACATTCGTTCCGTGCAACAAGGTCAAGCCTTCCCACGGAGGTTACATGAGCATCAAGGTCGTCCATCTGTATTTGAGAGCAGCCTCGCCGGGCTGTGCGTCATGACCGGGCTTGCCAGGCAGATCAATGCGCTGAGGCGTGAGAGGGGATCCATCCCCACGCCGTAGAACCCGGGAAAGGCCGGACTGGAGCAATGGAGCAGACACGCACCTCAAGGTTCGATTATGATTCATTCAGGCAAGGAGAATTGCCAGATGAAATCGAGAAGCATCTCCTTTCATTGAAAAAACATGACAATTCGCTCCAAATCCTCGCGTAAGCGGTAAAGATAGTGTTTAATCGATTGTGCAAGACGGGGATCATTGGTTCATTAACACAAGGGAGACAACAACCATCCATGCCTGCTACCCCTCAACAGAAATCCGGTTGCCTCGGCGCACTCCTTCTGCTGTTTAATCCCTCTCAATCGGGGAGACAAGTCCAAATTTCCCCGCTACAAATACCGACACGGCTCCCTTATCGGGTGCGGGATGATTTTCTTTCTACTGCTGAGCACAGCTTCCTTCTCGTGCTGAGGGCTGCCATTGGAGACACTGCACTTGTTCAGGTCAAGGTGAACCTGGGCGATGTATTTTATGTCGTATCCAGAGATCGTGCCGAGTGGCAGGCATACAGGAATAAGATCGACCGCAAGCATGTTGATTTTCTGCTGTGCGATCCCAAGACCATGCACCCCGTTGCCGGGATTGAACTGGACGATACAAGCCATCAGAGGGAGGACCGGCAGGAGAGGGACGAGTTCGTTGATACTGTCTTCAAAGATGCCGAGCTGCCATTGATCCGGTTCAGGGTTCGGCGTGAATACAGTACAACCGAGGTCGCTGCGAAAATTGCACCTTTCCTGAAGGTGCGGGAAAGCCCCTCACCTGTGCAGCCCAGGCAACCCGAGCCTGTTCAGGCTGAGTTGGTTCCCATTTGTTCGAAATGCGGGATCCCGATGGTCTTACGAACGGTGGCGCAGGGCCAACATAAGGGGCGGCAGTTCTATGGCTGCGAGAATTACCCGCGATGCCGCGAGATGAGACCTGTGCGAGTCCAGATGGAAAGGCCCGAAGAGGTAGTGGGGCCTGCAAGCCGGAATTAACAAGCACTGCATTAATTT
>CAYMQX010000040.1:5309-13158 GCA_964392495.1 uncultured Anaerolineaceae bacterium | reverse complement strand
GCGGGCGGCCTGCATGGCCTCGACGATCAGGTTCCCGGTGGTTTCGGAGAGCGAGGCAAAGATGCCGCCGCTGTGGAACCAGCGCACGCCGCCTGCGAACACCGCCTGCCAGTCGAAGTCACCCGGTTTGAGCTGCGCGGCGGCCTCGTTGGCGCGGTTATAAAAGACCACGGGGGCGCGCACGCCGTAGCCGCGGTCGCTGTAAACCGCGGCCATGTTCGGGCCGTTGACGCCATTGTGCTTGAAGTGTTTATAGATGGGCTGCACGCCCATGGCCCGCACGCGCCCGGCGATCAGGTCTCCGATGGGGTAATCCACCATGGCGGTGAGGATGCCGGTCTGCATCTGGAAGCAGTCCGCAAGGTTGGCGGCGCAGTTGAATTCCCCGCCGCTCACGTGGATCTGGCATTCCACGGCCTTGCGGAAGGGGATGATGCCGGGGTCAATGCGATGCACCAGCGCGCCCAGCGAAAGGAAGTCCAGGCGGCCCTCGGGCCGAAGGTCAAGTCCGCTGCTCATGCGTGTCCCTCATTGTCCGTCCAATCGGTATGGAAGCTGCCTGCGCGGTCGGTGCGGCGGTAGGTATGTGCGCCGAAGTAGTCACGCTGGGCCTGCGTCAGGTTGGCGGGCAGGCGCTCCGAGCGGTAGGCGTCGAAGTAGGCCAGCGAAGCCCCCAGCGCCAGCGCCGGGATGCCCATCCCCACCGCGGCCTGCACCACGGAACGCCAGGCCTCCTGCCGGCTTTCCACCGCCTCGCGGAAGGATCCGTCCAGCAGCAGGTTCGTCAGCGAGGGATCGCGCCGGTAGGCGCCCATGATGTCGCCCAGCAGGTCAGCCCGGATGATGCAGCCTGCGCGCCAGATGCGGGCGATCGCCTCCAGGTTGAGGTCATAGCCGTATTCCACGGAGGCGGCCTGCAAAAGCCCCATGCCCTGGGCATAGGAGGTGATCTTGCTGGCATACAGGGCCTGCCGGGCGGCCTCGATCAGGCGCTGGCGGTCGCCCTGGAAAGCAGGCCGGGGCGCGCGGATCAACCGGCTGGCGGCGCGGCGCTGGTCTTTCAGGCTGGAGAGGATGCGGCTCTCCACCGCGGCATTGATGGTGGGGATCGGCGCTCCCAGGTCGAAGGAGTTCTGGCTGGTCCATTTGCCGGTCCCCTTCTGCTGCGCCTCGTCCAGGATCATATCCAGCAGGGGGCCGCCGGTCTCCGGGTCGGTGTGGCCGAAGATATGGGCGGTGATCTCGATCAGGTAGGAGCGCAGCTCGCCCCCGTTCCATTCCGTAAAAAGAGCCTGCAGCTCGGCCGCGGAGAGGCCCAGGCCGCGGTGCAGCAGGTCGTAGATTTCGGCGATCAACTGCATGTCGCCGTATTCGATGCCGTTATGCACCATCTTGACATAATGGCCTGCGCCGCGCGGCCCCATGTAATCCACGCAGGGCTCGCCATCCGCGGCCCTGGCGGCGATGGCCTGCAGCGCCGGCGCGGCCGCTTCCCAGGCGGAGGGCTGCCCGCCGGGCATGAGCGAAGGCCCCCATAATGCGCCCTCCTCCCCGCCCGAGACCCCCATGCCGATGAACTGGAAGCCCTGCGCTTCCAGCTCCCGGCTGCGTCGTTCGGTATCCATGAAGAAGGAATTCCCGCCGTCCATCAGGATGTCGCCGGTCTGCAGGTGCGGGGTCAGGTGGGCGATGGCGCTGTCCACCGGCGCGCCCGCCGGGACCATCATCAGCACCCGGCGCGGGGTCTCCAGCGCCTGCATGAGCGCCGCGGGAGAGTCCGCGCCCATGATCTGTTTCCCGGCGGCGGGGCCTTCCAGGAAGGACGTGGTGCGTGCCGGGTCCAGGTCATAGCCGGCCACGGGGAAGCCCTGACGCTCCATGTTGAGCGCCAGGTTGTGGCCCATCACGCCCAGGCCAACCACACCGATCTTATACTTCATCATCGCCTCCGTTGTCTTGAGCGCCTGCCGTGAGGGCTCAGGTTCTGACGCGGTACAGCAGTTCCCCCGCGGTGGGGACCATCAGGATGCCCTGCGCCTCGCGGCCCTTCCATTCTTCAGGGTCGATGGTCAGCGGGTCCATATAGCCGAGGTTCAACTGCGCGCAGACCTCCGCGGGGATGCGTGTGGCAAGCGTGACGCGTACATTGGGCTTCTCGATGCCGTTCTCCATCACACCGGAGCCGCGCAGGTGCGTGCTGTGCGCCAGCACACCCAGGGGGATGTGCTTGTAGCGCTCCCAGTTCTCCAGGAAATAGGGCAGGATATGGTAGCCGACCTCGTGGATGTATCTGCCGTGGACGCGGCTGACCTCCTCCAGGTGGGGCGCATAGATGATGACTTCGCCGCCTTTGGCCACCGCGGGTTCCAGTTTGTACATGGCCTTGGCGCAGGTCCACAGTTCGTCATACATGGGTGGGGCGCAGGAAAGCACGCGCTGGTAGGGCTTGTCGCTCCAGCGGATATGGCGTTCGGCGGAAAGGTCGGCGGCGCGTTCCCAGGCCTCCAGCATGTCTCCCACGAACAGGCCGCTCAGATCATGCCCCTCCACCACCAGCGCCGCCAGCGTGACCGGCGTGGAGAGGCGGGCTGCGGCGGCGTGGACCATCCGGCGCATGGGCGTATCCTTGAGACCGATCGTGCCGACCACACTGACCAGGGCGCCCAGCCAGTGGGTGGCATGGATCATCTCCGGGCCGGCGATGCCGGGGAACAGATATTTTGCGCCCCCGGAGAAGCCCACCACCTCGTGCGGAAAGGTGGGGCCGAGGATCAAAATGTGATCGTATTCGATGGCGGCCCGGTTGATGACGATATCCACCACCGGGGGGAGCGAGGGGTGCCACTGCGGTCCGGCGAGCTCCCGCAGCTCCTCCGTCTCCATGCGTCCCAGGGTGATCAAAGCGGAGGGGTCATCCCAGGCATGGTTGAGCAGGCCGGTCTGCCGGAACCTGCCCTGCCTTTCCTCTGCGCTGATGCCCACCAGGCGTTCAAGGGCTTCCTCGCTGAGCGGGGGGTGCGTCCCGAGGGCGACCATGAAATCCAACTGTTTTACATCCTGCAGGATGTCCACCACCGCCCGGAAGAGGAAGGGCAGGGGCAGCGAGCGGGTATGGTCGGGGATCAGCGCCAGCACACGCTGGCCGCGGAAGCGGCCCTCCAGCCCCTGCTGCAGGGTGGAGTGGATCGTCTCTTCGGAAAGGAGCTGGCCGGGTGCGGCCACAGACTGTGAATGGATCATGTGTGTCCTATACGCCGCTGTAGGCGGAGAAGCCTCCATCAATGGGAAGGAGGATGCCGGTCACGAAGGCGGCCGCCGGTGAGAGCAGCCAGAGCACCGCGCCGCAGAGATCCTCGGGCGCGCCAAAACGGTTCATGGGGGTGTGCGCCAGGATGGACCGGCCGCGCTCCGTCAGATCTCCCGATCCTTTTTCGGTCAGCAGATAGCGGTTCTGCTCCGTAAGGAAGAAGCCGGGCGCGATGGCATTGACGCGGATGCGCGGCGAGTAATTCTGCGCCATGTGCACGGCCAGCCACTGGGTGAAGTTGCTGACCGCGGCCTTGGCGGCGGAGTAGGCCGGGATGCGGGTGAGCGGGCGCACCGCATTCATCGAGGCGATGTTCAGGATGGAGCCCTCGCCGCGTGCGGCCATGCCGCGCCCGAAGGCCTGGCAGGGGAGCATGGTGCCGAGCAGGTTCAGGTCGGTGACGAAGCGCAGCGCCTCCACGGGCAGGTCGAAAAAGGAGGTGATGGCCGAGGTGGTGGCGGAGGGATGGTTGCCGCCCGCCGCATTGATCAGGATATCCGCCGGGCCCAGGCGGGAAGCGATCTGCTCCGCGGCCGCCTGCAGGCTTTCGGGCTGGAGCACATCTGCGCCGAGCGCCCATGCCTCTCCCCTGCCCATGTGCCGGAGGCCCTCCGCGGTGCGGTTCGCGGCGGCCTCGTCGCGGTCCAGGATCACGGTGTGAGCATGACAGCCCGCCAGCGCGGCGGCCAGTGCGCCTCCCAGGACGCCTCCGCCGCCGGTGATGATGGCGGTCCGGCCCGAGAAATCGAAGAGCGAGGTGAGCGTCTGGTGATCCATTATCCCTCCCGGGCAAAGGGTTGAAGGTGGCGGGCGAAATGTCTCTTCAGGTCTTCGGCATAGGCCTCGGACTGGCGGCGCAGGAAGGCCATCAGCCGCGGGTAAAAGCGCAGGCCGCCCGCCGGGTCATGGGCGGTGAGCACCGAGCCGAAGGTGACGTGCAAAATCTCGCGCGCATCGAACTGGTCCAGGAGGCCCGGCCAGTCCACGACCTCGTCCGGGGCGGGCGCACGTTCCAGGCTGGCGGAGACGTGATAGCTGAGGCGGTCGGTCTCATAGCAGCCGCGTGCAAATTCGTAGATCTCCCGGAAAAAGCCGCTGTCCAGCGCCGCCAGGGTGTGCAGGGCTTCGAGATAACTGGTGCCGGCGGTCTTGAGATGGACCATTCCCCGTGTGGCCTGCATGGCGATGGGGTAGATGCTGAATTTGTCCGAACCGGAGTGCAGACTGAGCTTGTAGGGACCCAGGAGGCGGGCGATGGCGGCATGACCGGCGATATCCGCTTCGAATGCGTGCAGGTCTCCGATGTAATCCACGCCCTTCTCGAAGCGCCCCACGAAGCGCGGGGCCAGGCTCACCCACTCCACGCCCAGGCGCTTCAGTTCGCAGGCGATGTAGAGATGTTCGGCATGTGAGGTGGGCTGTTCCGTCTCGTCCACGGAGACTTCCAGTTCGAAGGGGCGGCCGCCGGCGGCGCCCTCCAGGTGCCGGTACATCGAGGCGACATGCGCCACGGCAGCCCCGTACTTGACCGCGGCGCGCAGCAGGGTCTGCTCATCCAACTCCAGAGTCAGGCCCTCGAAGCTGAACCTCCGGTGGAGCAGGCCGGAGGCGGCGGGCTGCACCTCCGCCGGGAGGCGCCCCGCCAGCTCGCGCAGCCCGGCGGGATCGAGGTGGGCCGCGCGGTCATCCACGTGTGCGCCCGGATCAATGGTGAAGAACGTAAAGCCCGCAGCCAGGCAGGCGTCGATATCCTCCGGCTGCTTCAAGTGGTCGGCGTCCGCGCCGGAGCCCAGGGTCCAGCCCCCGGCGAACATGCCCCACAGGGCGGCGTCCATCACCTGCTGAGGGGTCCGGCCGGTGCGTCCCATTTCGCGAATGGACTGCTGGGCGAAGATGGGCGCGATCCCCGCGCCGGCCTGCCGGAGGGCGCGGATATGCCCGGGCGTGGCAGCGCCCAGCCTGTCGCCCATGCCGGCCGAGGTGACCAGGCCGAGGGGGCGCGGCCTCAGCCAGTCGAAGCGCGCCCGCAGCGCGGCGGCATTCCGGGCGTCCAACGGGCCGGTCAGCGCGGTCTGCCCCATGCTCTCGGAGCGCCCGCCGTGGAAGGGATCGAGCATCCCGGGGTCGGGAGCGGCAAGGACAAGCTGCACCTCACCCGCGGGCGTGCGCCGCAGACCAAAGAACACTCCATCCAGGGTATGGAGGGAGGCGGGGATGAGTTCGGGCTGCAAGGAGGCCAGGAGGGAGGGTATCTGTTCCATGTTCCGTCAGGCTGCGGGGGTGGAGGTGGAGCCGCGCACGAGCAGGCGGCCTTGAAGGATGCGGACGTGGGGTTGGACAGGCCCGCCCGGTGGGTCATTCAGCAGCTCCAGCATCAGGCGCGAGGCCTCGGCGCCGATGAACCGCTTGGGCTGGTCAAAGGTGGTGAGCGGTGGATTGGTATAGGCCGAGAAGGTGATGTTATCAAAGCCGGTCAGGGAGACCTGTTCCGGCACGCGCAGACCGTGCTCCTGGAGGGCTCTCAGGGCGCCGATCGCCATCATGTCGTTATAGCAGACGAAGGCGGTGGGGGGCACAGGCAGGGACAGGAGCTGCTCCACGGCCCTGGCGCCATCCGCCGGACCGCCGCCCGCGGCAGCCTGGATGTATTCCTCCCGGAGGGGCAGCCCGGCGGCGGCCAGCTCCTTTTGAAAGCCGGTCAGCCGGTCTTCATTGCTTCGCCCGGAGCGGGAGCTGCCGATGTAAGCCGTGCGCCGGTGTCCGAGCTCGATGAGATGCCGTGTGACCTGGCGGCTGCCGTCCACATCATCATGATAGATGGACCAGCGGAAATCCTCGGCGGCCTGGTTGTTGACGACCACCACCGGGACGCCGTATTGGAGGAACTGGCTGCTCTGCTCTTCGCTGAAGGAGGTGGAGCAGACGATGACCCCCTCGGCGCTGCGCTCCACCATGGCCTGCACGATCCCGCGTTCACGTCCCGGGTTGCGGTGCGCGGCGGAGATGAAAAGGCTGTAGCCGCTGTCCTGCACCCCTTCCTCAATGCCCTGCAGGATCTCGCTGAAGAAGGGGTCCTCCAGGCTGGGGAGGATCACACCCAGGACGCGCGAGCGCCGGGTCTTGAGCGTTCGGGCGGCCGCGCTGGGGAAGTAGCCCATCTCATACGCCAGCTTCCTGACCCTCCCGGCCACCTCCTCGGAGATGAGCGGGCTGTGGTTCAGGGCGCGCGAGACGGTCGAATGCGAGACCCCGAGGCGCTGTGCAATGTCTTTGACGGTGACGGGCATGGTTCCGGCTTCCTCTGCACACGTTTGCACTACGGTTACAGTGTACTCATTTCACGGGACTTTGTCAACAGTTTGAAAGAATACTTGCAAAATTTTCTGAAATGTCGTACTATATTGGAAATTGAAAGAAATATTTCACTATTTCAAAAAATGAAAGACAGGCCATGGACCACACGATCGAAGCCATTTTCCTGGATGTAGGCAATACCCTGCGGATCGTTGTCGAAGATCTGCCCTTCATGGAACAGGCCCGAAAGGACCTGATGGCCCTGGCGGGGACGGGGGAAGAGGAGTCCGTTTTTTTCGAGGGGCTGGAGAGCCGCTGGAAGGCCTATCGCAAGCAATCCAAGGCCTCCTTAAAGGAGGCCTCCGAACGGGAGCTGTGGACCCGCTGGCTCCTGCCGGATTGTCCGCCCGAAAGGATCGGTCCCCTGGCGGGAAAATTAACGCGCCTGTGGCGCGACCATGACGGGCGGCGCATACCCCGCCCGGATGTCAAAGAGACCATCCTCGAACTGGACCGGCGGGGGTATATCCTGGGCATCATTGCCAACACCATCACCGAGACCGAGATCCCGGACTGGATGGAGGCGGACGGAGTCACCCGCTACTTCAAGTCCGTGGTGCTCTCCTCCAGGGTGGCCCTGCGCAAGCCCGACCCGGAGATCTACTGGGAGGCGGCGCGGCGCGTGGGCGTGGAACCCGCTCACTGCGCCTATGTGGGCGACAACCCGGTGCGGGATGTGGAGGGCACACGCCAGGCAGGGTTTGGCATGATGGTCCTGATGCTGGAGCCCGCCACGCTCGCCAAGGAGCCGCCCGGCCGCGAATATCCAAAACCCGACCACACCATCCGCGAGATGCGCGAGCTTCTGGATATCTTTCCGCAGAGGGTCGGGGTGCGGAAATGACAGTGGGGGGCATCCGGGCGGTTTTCCTCGACCTGGGAAATACCCTGCGCATCCTTCTCAAGGATGAGCCTCACATGGCCGAAGCCCGGCGCAAAATGGCGGAACTGGCCGGGGCCCCCGAGGACCCCGAGGCCTTCTGCGCGAAGGTGAACGCGCGCTACAAGGAGTATCGCAAATGGGCCTTCGACAACCTGCGCGAAGCGCCCGAACCGGAGCTGTGGACGCGCTGGCTGGCGCCGGACCTCCCCGCGGAGAAGATCGGTCCGCTGGGTGTGGAACTGACCTACCAGTTCCGGCAGACGATGGGAAGGCGGGTGGTCGTCAAGGACGGCCGCGCGGTGGTG
>CAYMQX010000040.1:0-5299 GCA_964392495.1 uncultured Anaerolineaceae bacterium | reverse complement strand
TTGGAGCGGCGCGGCTACATCCTGGGCATCATCAGCAACGTCATTACCTCCGGCGAGATCCCCGGCTGGCTGGAAGCCGACGATTTTGCGAAGTACTTCAGGGCGGTCGTGCTGTCTTCCGTGTTGGGGATACGGAAACCTGACCCGGCCATGTATCTGGAGGCGGCGCGGCTGGCGGGCGTGGACCCGGCCTGCTGCGCGTACGTGGGCGACAACCTGAAGCGCGACGTGACCGGCACGCGCCAGGCCGGTTTCGGCATGGTCGTTATCCTGACCTCCCCCGGAGAGCGGGCGGAGGAGACGCTCTCCGATGCCAACCGCCCCGATCATTTGATTGATGAGTTTAAGCAGCTTCTGGACATCTTTCCCGCCCTCGAACCATAAGCCCGCCTTGCCGACGGGCCGTGCCAGGAAAGGAGTCGTCATGCTCACTAAACAGAACGCG
Source organism: uncultured Anaerolineaceae bacterium (assembly GCA_964392495.1). GTDB lineage: Bacteria > Chloroflexota > Anaerolineae > Anaerolineales > Villigracilaceae > JACPVF01. The sequence goes on along the minus strand of CAYMQX010000040.1, from coordinate 4,854 downwards.
CACGGCGCCCGGACGCTCGGAAGGGCGGTCCGGGAGCGCTATGCCGGAGGACAGACAGATTATTCGATGGAGCCGGTGCTCCTGGCGGATCACGACGGCCGGCCGCTGGGACGCATCCGCCCCGGCGATGCGGTCGTGTTCTGCTGCCGGCGCGGCGAACGCGAGATCCAGTTGACGGAGGCCTTCACCGACCCCGATTTTTCCCGCTTCCCGCGCCCCTCGCTGGGAGACCTGCAATTTTCCATCCTTACCCTGTACCATGAGAAATTCAAGCACCTCCCGGTGGCTTTTGCGCCCGTCCGCCTGGCAGATACGCTGGCCGCGACGGTCTCCCGTGCGGGCCTGCGCCAGCGGCATATCGCAGAGTCGGAAAAATTCGCGCATGTCACCTTCTTCTTCAACGGCGGACGGAACGGACCCTTTGAAGGCGAGGCGGATGAGTGCATCCCCTCCCCCAAAGGCGTACCCTTTGACCAGGTCCCCCAACTGAGCCTGGCGGAGGTGGCCGCCCGGGTCATCGAAGGCATGCGGGAGGAGACCGACCTGATCGTGACCAACTTCGCCAACGGGGACGTGATCGGCCATACCGCCAGCCGCGAGGCAAAGCTCAAGTGCGCCTCCATTGTGGACCGCCACCTGGGGCATGTGGTGGAGGAGGCGCTGGCGCGGGACTACGTGGTGTTCATCACGGCGGACCACGGGAACCTGGAAGTGATGATGCATCCCGACGGCACGGCGCATGTTTCCCATACCACCAACCCGGTGGAGTTCCTCATCGTGGACCCGCGCTCCGGCCCCGTGAAGACTCTGCCCGGCGGAAGGTTGGCGGATGTGGCGCCCACCATCCTGAACGTGTTCGGGCTGAAGCCCCCCGCCGCCATGACAGGGACCGATCTTGTCCCCGGGCACGACTGGGACGGGAAGCGCCGCCTCCTGCTCATCATCCTGGATGGCTGGGGGATCGGACGCCCGGATGAGAGCAACCCGATCTTCCTGTCGCGCACACCGGTCTGGGACCGGCTTGTCTGCAAGTACCCGCACACGGCGCTGCGCGCCGCCGGGGAGGATGTGGGTCTCCAGCCGGACAAGGCCGGGAACTCGGAGGCCGGACATCTCAACCTGGGCGCGGGAAGGGTCGTGCTGCAGGACGATGCGCGGCTGGACCTGGCCATGCAGGACGGTTCCTTTGAATCCAACGAGGTCTTCCTGCGCTTGATGGAGCATGTGAAACAGAACGGCACGGACCTTCACCTGATCGGCCTGCTCACCGCAAAGAGCTCGCACGGTTCCATCGAATACCCGCTGGCCCTGCTCCGCATGGCGAAGAAACAGGGTCTGCAGAAAGCCTTCCTGCACGTGATCTTCGACGGGCGCAGCACCCAGCCGGGCAGCGCGCCCGCCCTGCTGGAGGAGCTGGAAACGCAGCTCCAGATCATCGGCCTCGGGCAGGTGGTCACGGGCATGGGGCGGGGCCTCGCCCTCGACCGGGATGGCAATTACGACCGGACCCGCCGCGCCTATGAAGCGCTTGTGACCGGCGCGGGCGAAAAGTTCATCTGCGATTGAATCCCCGCGGAGATGAAGGATGCTGAAAATCCCATGAACAGCCTGTTTCCGCATGGTCTGGCGATCCCCGGAAAGACGAAGATCGTCCTGCTGGTCCTGGATGGATTGGGGGGGCTGCCGCTGGAGCCCGGCGGCCGGACGGAGCTGGAGACGGCCCGCAAGCCCAACATGGACGCTCTGGCGGCGCGCTCTGCGCTGGGCCTGACCCAACCCGCCGGAGCGGGGGTCACGGTGGGCAGCGGGCCGGGGCACCTGGCGCTCTTCGGTTATGACCCCATCGAAAACGAGATCGGACGCGGCGCGCTGGAGGCTCTGGGTGTGGATTTCGACCTGGGGCCGGAGGATATCGCCGCGCGCGGCAACTTCTGCACGGTCGATCCCGCGGGCCGGGTCACGGACCGGCGGGCGGGGCGCATCCCCACCGAGGCCGGGCGGCGGCTGGCGGAGAGGCTGCGTGAGATCCGCGTGGAAGGCGTGGAGTTTTTCATCGAGCCGGTCAAGGAGCACCGCTTTGCGTTCATCATAAGGGGGCCGGGGTTGAGCGATGCGCTTTCGGACAGCGACCCGCTGAAGACCGGCGTGCCGCCGTTCCCGGTGCGGCCTCTCGAAGCGCAGGCGGAGAGGGCCGCCGCTTCCGTCAACCGCTTCATCGGGCAGGCGGGCCGGCTCCTTCAGGACGAGGCGCCTGCCAACATGGTCATGCTGCGCGGCTTTGCCCGGCTTCCGCAGCTCCCCACCTACGCGGAGCTTTACGGCCTGCGTTCCGCAGCCATCGCCATCCACGGCATGTACCGGGGCGTGGCGCGCCTGGCCGGGATGGAGGTGCTGGAGGTCCACGGCCAGACCCTGGAGGCGGAAGCCGCCGCGCTGGAGCGCTGCTGGAACGACTTCGATTTCTTCTATATGCATGTGAAGAAGACGGATACCTGCGGAGAGGACGGCGATTTCGCGGGGAAGGTGCGCGCCATTGAAGAGGTGGACGCCCTCCTGCCGCGCCTCCTGGCCTTGAAGCCGGACGTCTTCCTGATCGGCGGCGATCACTCCTCCCCGGCGGCGCTTGGACGCCACTCCTGGCACCCTGTCCCGCTGATGCTGCATGCCCGCCATGTCCGCGAGGACGGCCTCCCGGAGTTCGGCGAGCGCGCCTGCGCGCGCGGCAGCCTGGGGACCCTTCCCGCCACACAGGTCATCCGCCTCGCGCTGGCCCATGCGGAACGCCTCGCCAAGTACGGCGCCTGATTCACCTCCCTGGAGAAGGAACCTCAATGGACCCGGATGATGATTTTTCCGCCCGCCTGTTCGAGATCATGAAGCGGCTCTGCCCGGCCGTGGAGCAGATGGAATTGTACGAATTCCGCTATGGCCTCCACAACCTGCGCCCCGACCGGGGTTGGGACTCGGTGACCCCCGCCTCCTGCGAAGCCATCGAGGCGCAGGTGGAAAACCCGTCCTTCTACGAGAGCATCCAGATCAAACCGCGGCAGGGGGAGCGCATCGTGCTGGATGAGCATATTGTCGTTCTGACGCAGATGCTTTTTGCCGGGCTGGCGTGCGGCGCGTATGACCCCTCCTGGGTGGACCGGCATTTCTACTTTGACCTGCGCGGTTTCTACTTCCTGCACCGCACACAATATTTCACCGAACCGGTCAAGGCTCACCTGGGCGAAAGGCCCTGGAGGCAGTTCGAGCCGCGCCAGAGGCAGTTTGAGCCGCTGCAGGACGTGGGCTATAAGGCCTTCCGGGAGGCGAACGCGGAGCTGGACGCCCTCTTTATCTCCAGCGTACACCGGCTGATCGCGCGGGGCGGGACGCCCGCCGTGCTGGCGATCGCCGGCCCGACCGCCGCCGGAAAGACCGAGATCGTTGAACGTCTGCAAGCCTCCTTCCGGGCGGAGGAGCGCAGGTGCGCCTCGCTGGAGCTGGACCATTTCCTCACCGACCGCGAGTACCGTGAAGAAAAGGGCATCTTCACACAGGGAAAGGAAGCCCTGCACTTTGAGCTGTTCCAGCAATGCCTGGAGGGGCTGCTTCAGGGCAGGGCGGTAACCTCCCCGCGCTATGACTTCGTGTACGCCACCTCCAGCCACGATCTGCAGGGAAACCTGAAGCCGGAGGGGGTCCCCATTGGGATCGAACCGGCGGATATTATTTTCATCGAGGGCAATTTTCCCTTCCTGATCGAGGAAGCGGCCCGCCTCATCAGCATCAAGGTCGTGTATTTGACGGACGACCCGGTGAGGCTGAAGCGCAAATGGAAGCGCGATATTGATTACCGGAAGAAATACGAGCCCACCTACTTCCGCAACCGCTACTTTAAGGACCAGTTCATCATGGCTGGCATCGCCTACCGCCCTCAACTGGAGGTCTGTGATATGGCGGTGGATACCACCGGCGGGGCGCTCTGGGTCACGCCGGAGACCGCCCGGCTGCTGGAGGCGTAAGGCTCGCAGGCCGATTTAACGTTAAAACGAGGCTTTGGATGACGAAAGTCACACTTTTTGAAAGGCGTCTTGCGGAATGCGGAAGAATGTTGTATGATGTTCAAATGAAAGCAAAGTTTCATTATTTTTGTTTTTGCAAGAATGGATTTCCCGACCCGATCGAAGCGAGGAGCGCATGAGCGGAGCATCAACAGCCCAGGCCGGCGCGGATTTCAGCCAGATCATCAGCGAGAAATACAAGGACCTGACCAAAAGCGAAAAACAGATCGCGGATTTCCTGCGCAAGAATCAGGAGGAGGCGGCTTTCCTCTCCGCCGGGGAGGTGGCGGGGCGGCTGGACCTGAGCGAGGCCACCCTGGTGCGCTTCGCCCGCTCGCTGGGCTTCGACAGCTACCCCGCCATGCGCGAGCTCCTGCAGGAGAACTTCCGCCGGCGCGTGACCCATTCGGCGCGCCTGCGCAGCCGGTTGGATGAGCTGCGCGAATCGGGGGACATCTTCGAACGCCTGGTCGTATCCGAGATGGATTACATGACCCATTCCCTGGGGACCGTCAAGCGCGAGGCGTTCGGCAGGGCGGTGTCCCTGATGAACGAGCACAAGCGCCTCTTCATCTTCGGGCTGGGCCCCTCGGCATCCCTCGTTGACCTGATGCAGCTCCGCCTGGCGCGCTACGGCCATCAGGTGGTCCCGCTGACGACGGAGGGGCGCGAGTTCCTGGATCCCCTGCTCACCATGACCCCGGACGACCTGCTGTTCGTGATCTGCTTCTTCGATGTGACCCCGGCGCTCCGGCTGGTCCTCGATTATGGCCGGGAGGTGGGCTGCCCCATCATCATGCTCACCGAT
>CAYMQX010000039.1:0-13183 GCA_964392495.1 uncultured Anaerolineaceae bacterium | reverse complement strand
GCCTTGCTCTGGCGCCGCCGTGGAAAGTACATTACGGGGTTTGTTCAGTGCAATATACAGAGGCCGTTCAGCAGCCGACAGTGGCTTCCCGTCAACCTGTATCTTATCCCGTGTGGGGTTGGCTTTCTGACCCAGGCTTGCAGCTTGGCCATTGACTCTTACCCGTCCCGCCTGGATTATGACCTCACACGCCCGCCGCGAGCCATATCCAGCCTGCGCAAGTATCTTTTGTAAACGCTCTTCCATGGCACGTATTATATCGTAACCCTCCAGCTTCATTTCCAGAGCAGCCAGCATGGCCACCACCGGGGCTCTCTGCCCTACCCTGACCTTAGGATGGTGGCGACGCCTTTAACAGGAATTCTTCTTCGGGTTGAGTCTCCAGGGTCTTCATAACGCGCATCTCTGGAAAAAAATGAGCGATGGCCAGAACAACGACCAGGGTTCCGATCCCGCCAAAGACTACGGAGGGCACCGCACCGATCAGGGAGGCCATGGCGCCAGATTCAAAGCCCCCCAACTCATTGGATGCGCCAATAAAAATGCTGTTTACTGCTGAAGCCCGGCCGCGCATCTCGTCTGGCACGCGCGTCAACATCAAGGTCTGACGAATGACAACACTGATATTATCCAGTCCTCCCAGAATCCCCAACATAAAAACTGAAAGTATAAAATTATTGGATAAACCAAAAACGATGGTCGCCAATCCAAATCCAGTGACCGCCAGCAGAAGAGTCCGTCCAGCCCGGCGGAAAGGCGGCAGGTGGGTAAGGGAAAAAGCTACCAGGATGGCCCCGATTGAAGGCGCCGCCCGCAAGATTCCAAATCCAGTGGCGCCCACTTTCAGGATATCGGTGGCATAGACCGGCAGCAGGGTGACCGCGCCCCCAAACAGGACCGCGAACATATCCAGTGTGATTGCCGCCAGTATGACGCGCGTGCTGCGAATGAATCGCCAACCCTCTGCCAGGGACTCCAGGGTCGCGGTCTTGCGCGCCAGCGCCAGTTCACGCCCCCGGATCAGCATGAGCAGAACCATGAATGTACCGGCAAAAAGCGCATCCATTACATAGATAATCGTAACCCTTCCCAGTGTGGCTGCGATAACCCCTGCCGCGGCCGGCCCGACAATGGAGGCAAATTGCCACGCGCTGCTCGACCAGGTGGCTGCATTGGTGAAGACCTGCGGCGGGACCGTCTGCGGCAGGAGTGTGGAAGCCGCCGGGTCGTAAAATGCCCGCGCGATCCCGATCCCCAGCAAGCACAGATAGACCAGGGTGACCGGACCGGTGGTAAACGAGAGATACGCCAGCCCAAGAGAGCAGGCCGCCAACAGGACCTGCATGATCAAGACAATCCGTTTGCGGTTGTGCTGGTCTGCCATGTGCCCGCCAGGAAGTGAGAGCAGAATAACCGGCAGTACCTGCACGAGTCCCACCATTCCCAGGGCAAAGGTGCTGCGAGTCCTCAGCCACAGCTCCCATCCAATGGCAAAAGAGAGCATCTGGCCTCCAAAAGAAGTGATCAATCTTCCCACGAAGAGCAGGCGGAAATCGCGGTAGCGGAAGGCGGTGTAGGGGTCACGCCGGAGTGGGGTATGGTTCAATTTATCTCCATTAAGTCTAAGCAGAATCTATTCAGGCTGATAGAGCGCGGCAGCAGTCAGCCCGTCAGGATCTGAAAAGAACGGTTTGATACAATGGCGGTCCAACAAGAAGGAGATGTTGAGAAAGAAGCGGGAATTTCGACATAGTGTCAGCCTTGCGCTGGAAATATCTCCTTGCTGGATTCCCAGCACAAAGCAGAATTCCATCAGCGCTCTGCCAAGCCCGGGATAATGAATCGCGGTCTTATCCCTTCAGCAATTCACCCGGATGGTTCGCATCCACCTCCGAAACTGCAAGTGGCGGCAGTTCGGCAAGGGAGTTGATTCCGAAATGCTGAAGAAAGACCGGTGAAGTCATGTACAGGATCGGCCGTCCGGGGCCATCTGTTCTACCCGCCTCCTGGATCAATCCCTTGCCGAGCAGGCTCTTCATCATTGCGTCGCTGTTCACTCCCCTGATCAAATCGATTTGCGGGCGCGTGACTGGCTGCTGATAAGCAACGATCGCCAGGGTTTCTAGGGCGGCCCTGCTAAGGTGTGCAATTGCTTCCAGCCCCAGGAATCGCTCGATAATTTCAGACAACTCTGCAGCGGTGGTTAATTGTACGCGCCCGGCGTGACGCTGGAGCCGGATTCCTCGACCTGCCAGAGCTTCCTCCAGTTCCCTCAAGCCGCGTTCCACAACCGAGATGGTCACATCCAGAGCTGCAGCAAGCTGAGCGGAGGTGATTGGCTCGGCTGCCACAAATAACATGGCTTCCAGATTCATGGCTAGAGGCAGTTCAGAGTGTGTTGATTCGCTCATGCTATAATAGTTCCCGTCTTACGGAGCTTAATATAGGTTGCTGAAATGAAGAAACCCGCATTTCCCTTTTTTTTGCTGATACTCGCTCTTGCATCTCTGGCCTGCACACTCTCTTTGGGCGGACCCGACTATCCTACCGATCCTGTTCAGATTTCGCCGGAGGCCGCTCAAAATCTTCAGGATCAGGTCAGGCAAGCCGTGGAATCCGGTGCTGTAGGCGGCACGGTTGTCTTCCAGTTTTCCGAATCCCAGCTCACGTCCTACCTGGCCGCCCGATTGACCCAGGATGGTAGTCAACTCCTGACGGATCCCAAGGTCCTGCTTCGAGATGGCCAAATCCAGGTCTTCGGCAAACTGAAGGAAGGCGTCTTCACTGCCAATGCCGCGGTAATTCTCAGCGCCGGAGTGGACTCCACAGGTAAGCCAAAGATCGAAATTGTATCCGCCGATTTTGGCCCATTACCGGCGCCCCAAGCACTGAATGGCCTGGTCAGTTCTTTCATCGACGAAGCCTATACCGGCTCGCTCGGGCCGGCTGCCACGGGTTTTCGGCTGGAAAACATCACCATTGCAGACGGCATCATGACATTGACCGGCCGGTTCAAATAGCGGCTGGATTATACCGCAGCCATGCATTGGATCCCCCAGCCTCTCCGCCTCCTGATCCTCTTTTTTACAATATTCGGTCTGCTGGCGGGCTGCCGTTCCCCGCAGTTCAGCAGTGGGATACTTGTTTCGATTACCGCCGATGGGGCTACACGACAGATACGCGTGGACACCGGGAGCACCGTTCTCCAGGCGTTTCAGCAAGCAGGATTGGCCCCAGGAGATCTCGACCAGGCCGAACCTCCCTTTTATACCGTTCTCAAGGATGGAGATTCCATCAGGCTGACCAGGGTCCGCGAAGATTTCCAGACTGAGGTTGAAAGCGTCCCGTACGAGCACCAGGTCATTCGCAACGAGACCCTGCCCGAGGGAGAGACCCATTTGGTCCAAGCCGGTGTGAACGGCCAAACAGAGATAACCTTCCGCCTGATGCTTAAGGATGGGATCGAGGCTGGGCGCAGCGTGGTGAAGACCGAGGTCTTACAGGAGGCCTCCCCCGAGATCGTTATGATCGGCGCCCAAGTTTCATTCACACCTTTGGCCCTTCCTGGAAATCTCGCATATCTGGCAGCCGGAAACGCCTGGATCATGGATGGCTCCACTTCCAATCGGCGCCTTATTGTTGGTACGAGTGATCTTGATGGCCGCGTTTTCAAGCTCTCTCCCAATGGCGAGTATCTGATCTTCACACGAAAATCCAAAAAGCCCGCATCTGAGGAGATCAATACTCTCTGGGTGGTGCGAGTTGGCAATACAACCCCCAAGCCTCAGTACCTAAATGCCAAAAATGTCGTCCATTACGCGGAATGGATCCCTGGGACCAATTCCGTTGCTTACTCGACTGTGGAACCACGTGATGCCGCGCCAGGCTGGCAGGCCAACAACGACCTCTGGCGGGTCAGCATTACCGGTGGGTCTCCCCGAAAGTTATTGGACGCCAGCAGCGGCGGAGTGTATGGGTGGTGGGGCAGTTCTTTCTCCTATTCGCTGGACGGCCGTCTTGCCTACTCCCGCCCTGATGGAATTGGTCTCGTTGACCAGGATGGAGGGTATCTAAAGCCTTTGCTTCATATTACACCTCTCAACACACACAGCGACTGGGCTTGGATCCCGGGCCTCGCCTGGGGTGCGGATGGCAAGACCCTCTTCATGGCCTCACACGCGCCCGCTCCCGCCCCGATCACCGATGAGGAATCACCATATTTTGATCTCTCTGCCCTGTCCCTCGAGAATAATACTGTGGTCTCCCTTGCCCGGCAAACCGGCATGTTTGCTTACCCGGCATCCTCGCCCATCCGGCAGAACGGCACGGAGAAAGTATATCAACTAGCCTTCTTGCAAGCCATCTTTCCCGACCAGAGTGGGACCAGCCGATATCGCCTGATGATTATGGATCGTGATGGCTCCAATCGCAGGAGTCTCTTTCCGCCTCCCGATGTCGGCGGCCTGGAGCCGCAGATTCCGGTTTGGGCGCCACAACCCGTTGCAGGACAAAACGGGGATTTCCTTGCGGTGGTTTATCAAGGTAACCTTTGGCTAATCGACAGTCTTGGCAGCCAGGCTTACCAAGTCACTGGAGATGGTCTCATCAGCAGGATCGACTGGGAGTAGGTCAGGCCGGTAACATCACACTTGTACATTGGTAACAAAAAGGAGAGGATTATGCGCATCTTGATTACAGGGGCAGCCGGTTTTTTAGGTTCTCATCTCTGTGACCGATTGTTGTCCGAGGGGCATGAGGTTATTGGCCTGGATAATTTCATCACCGGCAGGCCTGAAAATATCGCCCATCTAATGGGCAATCCGGGATTTTCCTTCCATCGCCATGACGTCTCCAACTTCATTTTTGTCCAGGGCAAGGTCGATGCTGTTCTGCATTTCGCCTCGCCAGCCAGTCCCAATCCGCAATCGCCCTCGGGTTATTTCAACCTTCCGATCCAGACAATGAAAGCGGGGGCTCTCGGCACTCACAACTGCCTGGGCGTCGCGCGCGCACATCAGGCCCGTTTCCTCCTGGCCTCCACCAGCGAGATTTACGGCGACCCAGCCGTTCATCCTCAACCCGAGACCTACTCCGGGAATGTTGACCCTGCCGGAACGCGGGCCGTCTATGATGAAGCCAAACGCTTTGCCGAATCCCTGACCATGGCCTATCACCGCGCCCACGGCATCGACACCCGTATTGTACGCATCTTCAATACGTACGGCCCGCGCATGGATTTGGAGGATGGGCGCGCCCTCCCAAATTTCCTCAAGCAGGCGCTGCTGGGTCAGCCTCTGACGGTCTACGGCGATGGCAGCCAGACCCGCTCCTTCTGCTATGTGGACGACCTGATCGAAGGCATCGTTTGCTTGCTGTACTCCGGCGAGCACCTTCCAGTCAATATCGGCAATCCCAACGAAATGACCGTACTCCAGTTCGCGGAATCCATCAACCGCATCACGGGGAATAATGCAGGCATTTCGTTCGTCCCCGACGCACGCAGCGCGCGCGACCCGCAGCGCCGCCAGCCCGATATCACCCGGGCGCGGGAAATCCTTCATTGGGAACCGATCGTTTCTTTGGAGGAGGGCATCCGCCGCACTGTTCCATACTTCAGGAGGCAATTGGACCTGGAATGATCCTGATAAAAGACAAGGAGCGCACACGGTTCCTGCGGTTCATCGCGGTGGGGGCCATGGGCGCGGTCGTGGATTTCGGCTTCTTTAATCTGTTGGCATGGGGATTTCATCTACCCGAAGTCCCCTCCAGCATTTTTTCCTTCATCGCCGCGGTCACCAGTAATTTTCTCTGGAACCGCTTCTGGACCTATCCTGACTCCAGGTCCAAGAATCTGGCCCACCAGATCAGCCAATTCTTTTTTGTGAATCTCGTGGGGTTGCTGATCCGTACGCCCATCTTTGCTGCTCTGGAAAACCCCCTGGGTAGGCTGTTCGAATCCGCTTCCCTCCTGGCAGCGACGCACCCTGAAAAGTTGGGACATAATGCCGCACTGGCTGTCGCTGTTGGCATTGTCATGCTCTGGAATTTCTTCGTTAACCGCCATTGGACGTATAATGATGTAGAGTGAGGTAACAGCGATGGAAATCAAGACCAAGCCCGCGCTGATCCCGGTATACTCATCCAGGGGTGACACCGACGCCTTCCTCGTATACCCCCACCTTTACAATCGGAATGGTGATTGGATTGGATGGGTAACCGCAAGGAGAGAGGTGTACTCAGTGCTGGGCTATTATGTAGGTTATCTTACGGACGATCCTCGCATACTACGTAAACGGGCCACCAGCACCCTCAAGCCCCGCCTGAAACCCCCTGCCCCCCCCGTCCGGCTGCGCCCGCCTTCGACGGTGGCCTTGGCACCCATGATGAGCGAGCTGACCCACAGCGTCATCGATGTTCTTGCCGAGGAGCCCGAACGCCTGCATACCCTGGACCTGGGAGAGATGCGGCAGGATCTGGATTGACCTGGATATTACCCGACTAGGACTCTCATGACCCAGAATCTTGAGCCTCGAACCATTCGCGCCTCGCGCATCAGCATTGCCCAATTGATGCAGCCTGAACATGCCAATAATCTCGGCAACGTCCACGGCGGCTGGATTATGAAGCTGGTGGATGAGGCCGGAGCATTGGCATTTATGCGCCATGCCCATCGGCGTGTGGTCACCGTCGCCATCGACTCCATGGTTTTTCGTCAGCCTATTCGCATCGGCGACCTGGTCATTTTAGAGGCTGAGGTGACTTACGCCGGTCGCACCTCCGGCGAGGTCGAGGTACAGGTTGTTGCAGAGGATCCTGTTACCGGCGACCGCACTCATACCAATACTGCCTATCTGGTATATGTCGCCTTGGGAGATGATGGACACCCGGTACCTGTCCCCACGCTTAAGGCCGAGACTGAGGACGAAAAACTCAGGATGGAAGCGGCCAAAGAGCGGCAGGCGCGCCGCCTGCAAAACAAGTAGCCTTTTCAGTTCCGATTCAAAAGTGAAATTATAATGGGCAGGCTATGGCAACCCCTACTGCCTCTCCGTCAGCACGTCTGAAGAACATCCCTGTAATACTCCTGATCGCATTCAACCTCATAGCAGGTCTCTTAACCTTTAGGGATTACGGCTTCTCCCTGGATGAGCCCCTCTTTTATGGATATGCCGATGCCATCGGCTATGCCTATAACCCTCTGGAATGGATCCGGCCAGACTTCGACCTGGAGCGCGCCTTCGGCCCCAGCCCCTGGGACCACCGCAACCGCGGTCCCGCCTACCTGATCCTGGCGCGCGGCCCCGCGCATCTGCTTCAGGCTTTGGGATTAGATCAAGCCTCCGCCTGGCATCTCGTAAATTTCCTGGCATTCCAGGTCGGCTTATATTTCTTTTATCTGCTCGCCGGCCGCTGGATGAAACCGTGGGCAGCTTTTTTTGCCACCGCCCTATTTTCCCTACAGCCCGTGCTCTGGGAGCACGCGTTCATCAATCCAAAAGATCCTCCCTTCATGGTGTTCTTCCTCATCTCCCTGGAACTGGGCTTTTGTATGGTGGATGCTCTGGTCTCGGCTCCCTCAGATGAGAAACCGCGAAAGCTCCTGGGCCACATCATCCTGCCCGCTGTCCTGCTTGGCCTCACCACCAGCATACGTGTGCTGGGACCCTTAGCCGGCATACTCGTCGGGTTGTACTTCCTGTTGCATAAAAAGCCCTCCCGGTTGGGATGGTTTGCCGGCTACGCACTGATCGCCATGCTCATCATGCTTGCATCCTGGCCTTACCTTTGGGAAGCGCCGTTCCGAAATTTCCTAGGAACCCTTACCTTCATGGCTGATAACCCCACGGAATTGCGCCTCCTCTTCTATGGCAAGATCTACCGGGCAGATGATCTGCCGACCCGTTATCTCCCGGCCATGCTGCTTTTCACACTCACCGAGCCGGTCTGGCCGCTGGCCTTTCTGGGAGGCATAGTCGCCCTCATCCGTACCTTCCACCGAAAATTGGAGTGGAGGACGCTACTTCCCACATTCCTTTGGCTGGCGGTCCCCATACTGTATGTGCTGGTCTCCCGGCCCCCCATGTATGACGGCTTCCGCCACTTCATGTTCATCATACCCCCGCTCTTCATCCTGGCGGGGATCGCAATGCAAGCCTTCTTTGATTGGATCCATTCCGCCTGGATCAGAGTCCCTGTGATGGCGCTGCTACTTTTCAGCGGGGTTGTTACCGGGCTGCAGCTTCATCCTTTCGAATACACGTATTACAATCAGTTTGTGGGCGGGACGGGACGGGCTGCTGCCCGATTCGAGACCGATTACTGGCTCACCTGCTATAAGCAGGCCATGGAAGAGGCCAACCCGCTTGCCATTTTTAATCCAATCCTATTTGTCCGCCGCGAGGGCTATATCGCATCCTATTACGCCGCACCGGGCATTACCGTGATCGACGGCAGCACAATTCAGGCCACCCCTCAGGTCGGCGATTATATATTGATGGGTTCGAGGGCTGACCCGTCGATCCAGAAATACTCCGGGAACAGGAATATGATAGTGATCGAACGCCAAGGAGCCGTATTTTGCATTATTTTTCGAAAGACTCAATGAATACACATCGTGAAAGAATTCAAGCCTGTATACAAGCGGACGTACTCGACCACCCGCCTGTCGCCTTATGGCGTCACTTTCCAGTCGATGACCAGGCTCCAGGGCTCCTGGCATCTGCGACCCTCCAGTTCCAGCAGGTATATGATTTCGATCTCGTCAAGGTGACTCCTGCTTCTTCCTTTTGTCTTCGCGACTGGGGAGTAGAGGACGTATGGCGCGGCAACCCTGAAGGAACCCGCGAGTACACAAAGCGGGTGGTCAGCGTCGCCCAAGACTGGGAATCTCTGCATCTCCTCTCGCCTGAAATGCCCCACCTGGCTGCTCAGTTGGAGTGTCTGCGCCTGATCCGCTCCGCGATCCCCGTCGAAACGCCTCTCATTCAGACGGTCTTTAGTCCGCTTGCTCAAGCCAAAAACCTTGCCGGGGGCGACCATCTGCTCGTTCACCTGCGACGTTACCCGGAGGCTGTGTTGAAGGGCTTGCAGGTCATCGCCGAAACGACTCATCGCTTCGTGGAGGCCGCCATGGGCATCGGCATTGATGGGATCTTCTACGCCATCCAGCATGCCCAGGCCCAATTACTGACCTGGAACGAGTATCAGGTTTTCGGCCTGCCCTTCGATCGGCTTGTCTTGCAGTCCGCAGAACGCGGCTGGTGCAACATGCTCCATTTGCATGGTCATGAGGTCTATTTCGAGACCGCCGCGCAACTGCCGATCCATATCGTGAACTGGCATGACCGCGAGACTCCGCCCTCCCTGGCCGAGGCCCGAAAGAGCTTCCCCGGCGGGCTTTGCGGAGGCTTGCGGCAGGATACTCTGGTCTTGGGGAATGCGAAGGAGGTCAGCGAAGAGGCCGCCCAGGCCCGGCAGCAGACCGGGGACAAAGGCTTTCTGCTGAGCACGGGCTGCGTGGTCCCGGTCATTGCGCCGCTTGGGAACATCCGTACCGCGCGCCAGAGCGTGGAGTCGCGCCCATGACGCTGCGGGTGATCTCCGGGACGGCCAGGGGGCGCCGGCTGAAATCAGTGCCAGGCGATACCACGCGGCCGATCACGGACCGCGCCAAGGAGTCGCTCTTTGACATCCTGGCCGGGGATGTGGCAGGCTCGGCATGGTGGGATGTGTTTGGAGGAACCGGCGCGGTGGGCATTGAAGCGCTCAGCCGCGGCGCAGCCTTCGTCCGCTTCAGCGACCGGGAGCGGTTGGCCATCGAGACCATCCGCTGGAATCTGGAGCACTGCCGCTTGCAGGATCGTGCCGAGATCCGCAGAGGGGACGCCTTTGGCTTGCTGACCATCTCTCCGGACCGCCGCTTCGACTACATCTACATCGCGCCGCCGCAGTTCAAGGACATGTGGTCGCAGGCGCTGGCAGTCCTGGACGAAAACCCCGGCTGGTTGAGCGATGAATTCGAAGTGGTCGTTCAGATCGCCCCACGCGAATACCGCACATTGGAGTTGCTCAACCTGGTGGAGTTCGACCAGCGCAAATACGGGAGCACCCTGCTGGTATTTTACGGGCCGAAGTAGACGCGGTTCATTTCCAGGGGCGCTCGATCAGGGATGTGCCGGCATCGGCGGCATGACCAAGGAGCGGAAGTCCCCAGGCCTCCGAGACCGTTTTGAGAAGCGAGTAATGGGTATAGGGGGTATCGTCCCGGAAGTTCTCCCGCGCCCGGGGTGAGATCAGGATCGTCGCAACCCTGCCTCCGGCCGGCTCTTGCAGCCCACAGCAGCCCTTTCCGGTTTGCCCCTCTTCCCACGTCACCACGATCAGGTAAGGTTTTCCATCCGCCTCCAGTGCCGGCACCAGGCGATCCAACAGCGTATCCAGCCAGGGATCGGCCATTTCCAGCGCGCAGGAGTGCGCAGAGTAGCATAGATTGGGGGTGATATGGATGAAATTCGGCAATGACCTTGAGGATATATCGGCATCCAGTTCAGTCAGCGGCACGATGCTCCGTTTGCAGCGTTCCGGATCCAGGCGGATGGGGTCGAAGTAGATATATGGGTTGTGCTTCTGCACATAGACCTGAGTATCCCCCACATAGCAGGGAGAGGGCATATCCTCCTGGTAGGTTTTCCAGGTGCGCCCGCTCGCCTCGATCAGGTCCGGCAGGCTCTTCGCGTTGATGAAACAGTCGCTGCAGTCCGAGGTGATCCCAAAGGTGTCTCCTCCGATCAGGCCGATATAGTTCGGCAGGCTGGGATGCCTGAGCGAGTAATATTCGGTTAGCAGCGTGTTGGTCTCCGCCAGGATATTAAAATAGGGGGCGCTATTGCTGCCAATGACGCTGCCAAACTCCCTGTTCTCGAAGATAATAAAAACTATGTGCTCGAAGTTGGGCACGGCCCGCGCCGGGGTGGAGGTCGGCATGAGCATCAGGGTTGGAAGGGGTTCGAGTTTGGCGGTCGGTGGCGGGAGCGGTGTCAGGGTGGGAGGCAGGGTTGTCGCGGGCGCAGGCGCGCAGGCCGTGAGGGTCAGTAAAGCAAAGACGGCGATCGTTCGGATCATTACACCAACCTGTGAGGGCAAGGTTTTTTGTTGTATCATGGATTTACCCAACCCGCAAACAGAGAGGCGCCATGGAGATCAAGACCGTCGCGATCGAGAAACCCGAAGAGATCAACTTCATCCTGGGTCAATCCCATTTCATCAAAACCGTGGAAGACATGCACGAGGCGCTCTTCTCCACGGTTCCCGGCATCAAGTTCGGGCTGGCCTTCTGTGAGGCCTCCGGCCCGTGCCTCGTCCGCTGGTCCGGGACGGATGAGGCCATGATCGAACTGGCCCGCCGCAACGCCCTCGCCATCGGAGCCGGGCATTCGTTCATCCTCTTCCTGTCCAGTGGGTACTTCCCCATCAACATCCTGAACACGGTAAAGGCCGTGTCTGAGGTGGCGCATGTCTTCTGCGCCACGGCCAACCCCACCCAGGTGATCGTGGCTGAGACGGAGCAGGGCCGCGGGATCCTCGGTGTGATCGACGGCTCTTCGCCAAAGGGGATCGAGGATGAAGGAGCCCAGCAGGCACGCCGTGATTTGCTCCGCCGCATCGGCTACAAATTCGGATAAAAGGCCACGACTTCGCCTGCTGCGAGGGTAGGGAGGGGCCCGGCTAGAATGAATTCGCCCGGCTCTCGCAGTCCCTCACCGAGATGATCGCAGTCACGCGCCCGGAACTTACCTGAGGATCGCTCCCGCGCATCTTGCTCCCGGCGACTCCTGCCGATGCGCTGGCAGTCCAATCCTGGCCTCTTCAGAGTTAAGTCGCAAACCTCACCTGTAAATGTCCTACTTCGTCATAATACGACCGCGCAGAGAAGGGCGGATCGCCTTTGCGCATCTTATGGATGCGCTCCAGCAGGACAGGCAGATCTTCCACCACAGGCAATTCCGCGAGCCGCTCAAAGGCGATCCACTCAGGCGCGCCCTCAGCGGAGAGCCTGATCTCGCCATGGGCTTCCTCGCCCACAAAAACAAAGAGGCAGATGCCCGTTTCACCGGCATCTACGAGGAGCGTGCCGCACAGCCAGAGGTCAGCAGTCAGGCCGGCCTCCTCGAGCAATTCGCGGCGGGCGGAGGCCAGAACATCCTCCCCTCTCTCCACATGCCCTCCGAGCCCGTTGTACTTCCCAGCCCAGAGTCGCTTGTGCGCCGCGCCCTTGAGGAGCAGATACTCGCTTCGCTCGCTGCGCAGGAAGATGGCCGTGCGCGGGATGGCCGCGTAGCGCTGCTGGTCGGCGCCCTGGTCAGACCGCCCCATGTTCAGTCCGCCAGGTCGCTGACGTCCTCGGCGGCCACGGCGTCCTTGACATAGGCGGCGAGATCGGGAGTCACTTTCACAGGCCTGACGAACTTCTCCACGTACTGCTTCGTATCGCGCACGCCCAGCAGATCGAAGAGCCTGTCAAATTGCGCCTGCCATGCCGCGGTGAGATCCTCGATGGCGGCCGCGGGAAGCGCATAGGATTGGGCCTTGAAAGGCCCGACGGCATTCTTGCGGGATTTATAGTAGAACTGTTCGTCGGTCATGCCTGCCTTGCGCTCGCCGGCAGCGTTGACCTTCAGCCACTCGTACATCTCATTACGCAGGCTGACGGGGATACGATCATAGAACATGTTCATAAAGTTGGTCGCCAGATGCACCTCAATAGCCTCGTTGGTGACGAACTGGTTGAAGTTCTCCTCGGGCAGCGTGGAGGCGCCGTGCTGAACAGTGCCCCCCAGTTGGTATTCGCGGCGGGCGATGCGGCTGAGCTCGCGCAGAGTGTCGAAGTCCAGGTTGACCTTTGCGATGGTGCCATCCGGGAGGACAGTGCCGCCGTGGGAGGTGCCAGTCTGGATGCTGATCTTGCTGAGGCCGGGCGTCCCGGGAGCGATGCGGGACAGTTCGGTTGTGTAGCCATCCATGTAGGCACGCAGCTCGGCCTCGTTCGAGTTATGACCGCCGACCTCGCCGATCTCGCCACCGATAGAGATGGTGACGCCCTCCGGCTCGACGCGGCGCACGTGCGCGCCCAGTGCGGCTGAGAGCTCATAGTTGAGGACCTGCTGCTCGGGGACGGTGGGCTTTT
>CAYMQX010000038.1:0-13192 GCA_964392495.1 uncultured Anaerolineaceae bacterium | reverse complement strand
GGTGGCGGGATAGGACTGGCTGCTTTCATCGGTCATCTGGGTCGCAGCCTGGAAGACATTATAGATCGTACCATCCTGTGCGGCGAAAGGCATGACCATACCCGAGCCGGTAAACATGCCCTGGCGGCCATTGATCCAGGAGCCCGGCCAGTAGTAGTAATTGGTATCCAGCCGGATGCCCTTTTCCTGCTTCACCTGGGGCTGCAGGTCCCACCCGCTCCAGGCGATGCAGTGGGTGCGCTCGCTGGTCTGCAGAGGCAGATCATCAAAACGACCGGCGAACTGCGCCAATTGCGTGGTGTAATAATTCTGCAAGCCCGCAAGCGTGAAGTTGTCGCAGTTTGTGTTGAGATGCACGCCGATCTCGAATCCTTGTGCGTTATACGCCTCGGCCTGGGCTGCGCTCAGGGTTGTGCCCGGGTAGATATACAGGCTGGCGCGCACACAATCCCAGTCGGCCGCGCTGCATCCGACAGGGCTTTTCGCGATGTAATCATCCAGCCGGCTGATCAGGTTGGAGTTGCCGTGATCATCGCTGGTCATCAGCACCACCGCCTTTTCCCCGCGTGGGAAGTACCAGAAATGCGGGAGCGGCTTTTTATCGAGGTTCATGCTCTCGATCAGCTTGACCAGCAGACGCTGCTGCTCATCCGCCTGCGGTATGGCCACTTTATTAAGATCGACCCAGTCGGGCTGGACATCACCGGCCCTGGCGCCGTAAAAGAGATCATCGGGGCGTATGGGTCCCTCGCCATCCCGCTCCTGCCCGGTCCAGGCCGGGTTGCCCTGGCGGGTGTAGACCACCGAACGCGCAAGGTCATAGGTGAAAGCCGCAGCCTGGCCCCCGTTCAAACCGACATCGATCAGCGTAACGGCGGGGTTGGATGTGGCAGTGGACGCGTTGGAATAGAGTGTGGCAACGGCGCCCGCCCCATTGAGGGTGTAATTGTCGGCGGCGCCGTGGTACTGGATGGTCTCATTGACGGTCCCGATCCCGGGGCCCGAGGCTGTGTTCACCAACAGGTAGGCATCGGAGCGCGTGGTCCCCAAAGAACTGATCCCCAGCAGCCCGGCAAGATCGGGATCCGGGCGCATGGCGATCAGGTTGCCGCCATCGGTGACCCAGGTGGTGAACAGGGAGGCCTGCCCGGCATCCAGCGGCACGTGGGCAAGGATGACCACATCGTAGCCGGCGAGCAGCCCGGCATTCACATTGCTGATATCGGTAAGCTTGTAGGCGTTGAAACCCTCGGTCTTGAGGATCTCACCATAGTAGCGGCCAAAGCCATCGGCGGTGCTGGTCACCACCAGGATCGGCCCGCCCGGTCCCTCATCCGAGGGCACGGCTGCTGTGGTAAAGGACCAGGTGTGATCCGCCGCAAGCGCGTTTCCGGCGACATCTTTGATTCCATCCGTTCCACCCTTCAGAGTGGCTGTGTATTGGGTCAGGTTCGACAGGTAGCTGGCGGGCGTGAACGTGGCGGTTTGAGCGGCCCCATCCAGGCTGACAGAGCCGGGCACCAGGCTGTTGGAGGCATCCCGCAGTTCGAAGGTGGAGCCCGTCATCGTGGAGGGGTTCAGAGGCTCGTTGAAGAGCGCCGTCACAGGCGTGCTGATCGGGACGTTCGCGGCACTGTTGGCAGGCGTGACGGTCTGAACCGTCGGGGGGGTGGTATCCGGCTCGACCGAGGTCTCAAAGACCACATCCACCCAGTAATTACTCTGGCTGTAACCCTCATTGGGAAAGGCCGGGGTGGAGGTGATTTTATAAACGCCGTTCTCGCCCTCCGTGCCATCCGCCAGAGCAGTCAGCGGCGGGGTCTCGACCGGCCCGGTGAAATACCCGACTGAAGACGCATAGCGCCCGGAGGGCGAGAAATACGAGGCGACATAGGTCGTCCCGGCCGTGATATGTACGGGCTGGCCGAAGTATGCGGTCTGCCAGCCGCTGGCGTTCTCACCGGTAAACACGACACCGGCCTTCAGGCTGCCGTCCATGCCATACAGCTGTCCGGTATGGGTACCCGTATTCTGATCGCCTTTATAGAACCGGATGCCGGTGATGTAACCATCGATACTCGAGCGGAATTTCACCCCCACCTGGATGGAAGTGCCATCCGTATCATTCGCATTGGTGGGGGAGCCGGATCCTCCCCAGATCGAACACGGACAGACCCGGGTATTGACATCAAAAGCGGAGCTGACACCGGCAGCCGCGCCGGCGGTCGCGCTGAGGGTACGACCTGTACCCGTGGAGGCGACAGTGACCAGGCCCGTCCATTTGCCGCCCGTAAAGGTGATGGTGGCGGGGCTGACGCTGCCCCCACTGATCGTCAGGTCTGCGGTCCCGGTGTAATTGCCCACCAGGTTATTGGAGGCGCTGCGGGCTTCCACCGTCACGCTAAACGGAACGGTCTCATACTGGGGTGAGGCTATGGCATTGAAGGTAAAGTGATCAATACTGGGATTGATGACGTTCACCGATGCGGTCGCGGTCAAGCCGCCATATCCGGCCTGTACCGTATTCGCGAAATTACCCGCGGTGGCGCCTGCCGTGAACAGCCCGTTGGAGAGTATCGTCCCGCCCCCATTGACAACCGACCAGTCGAAGCCCAGGCCGGAGATCTCATGACCGGCTTCGTCATAAGCAGTGGCCGTGAATTGTTGGGCTGCGCCGGTCTCCACGCTGGGCGAAGCCGGTGTGATGGTGATGTGATGGATCGCGCCGGGAACGGTGTAATTCACCGTTCTGCTTCCGCTGAAAGCGGGCACATCCACCAACTGCTGGACCACGGACCCGCCCGCCTCGGTGAAAACATAAAATTTGGTGGGAATGTCAATGCTGTTATGGTTCACCGGGTCCACGGCGCCCAGGTTCACGGTGAGGAGGCTGCCCACCAGGGTACTGGAGGTTATGTTGCTGTCATGCACGGCGCGCGCATAGGCGCAGGCATCATCGCGCGAGGCAAAAATGGGGTGATACCCGGCGATGTTCTGCGTGATACCCGACATGATGGAACGCCAATCCGCTTCGGGCATGCTCCCCACGAAGGTGTATTCATGTCTGAAAAGATCGGCAGTGGCCATGCTGTCCAGGGCGCGTTTGAGCCACTCGGTACCATCAGCGATGGCAGTTGGTACACTGGTATGCCCGTTGCCCAGCCATTCATACCCGGTTACATCACGGATCTCGGTGATGCAGTTGAAAAGCGATGGCTGGGTGGGCAGGTAATCCGCGTAATAGACATTGGCATTGCGTTCGTAGGCAGCCCCGGTCTCAAATTTCCGGAAGGGTCCGGCCATCATCCAGTTCGCCGTGGACTCACGCTGCCCCGGGTCCATCGTGGTGCTGATGTATTTGAAACCCCGGGAGCTGAGATTCGTGAACATATTATCATTGCTGCCGATCTCGTAATAATGCGGGACGAAGTACGTCCCCGTGGTGATCCCTCGAGAACTGAACCAGTCGGTCATCTCGGTAAAATTGGAAGCTACCACCTCATCGCTGTAATTCACGTCATTATTATGATCAAAATAGAAGAAACGATTGGTCCCGTTCTCAAAGGCATGGATGCTTGTGGTCGCCTTCCCGCTGTCCACCAGGGATTTCAGTTCGGCAGCCTCGCCGGGATTGATATCCGCCGTAAAAACACCGGCCCAGGGGATGAAACCATAATCGTTCGCGGCACGCACCCA
Organism: uncultured Anaerolineaceae bacterium; assembly: GCA_964392495.1. Classification (GTDB taxonomy): domain Bacteria; phylum Chloroflexota; class Anaerolineae; order Anaerolineales; family Villigracilaceae; genus JACPVF01. The sequence goes on along the minus strand of CAYMQX010000038.1, from coordinate 9,496 downwards.
CCAGGAAGGGTTGGACGTATCGTCCATGCGCATGGTCACGAACGGCAGCATGCCCTGCATCACGAAGGGCTTGCGCGCCGCCCAGACCATGCTGCGCCAGAAGAGGTCATCCAGCCCGAAGAGCGGGCCTTTGACCGAATGGGAGATCCAATCGTAGCTGCCGAACTGCACCGCGCGCCCCGTGCCGTAAGTCTGGACGGCCAGGAATGGCTGCGTGCCGCTGGTCACCAGGGTGGTCACGCCCGCCTTCAAATTCTCGATACCCGGCAGTGTCATCTCCCCGGTAGTAATGGTCTGCGCGCTGTGATTCTGAATGATATAGTGCGTGAACGGAGCGGCAAAAGTCACACCTGATCCGGTGGTGGTGGTGGAGTTATATGTGAATCCAAAGATCGCATCGATAAAGGCATACCGGCTTGTAACACCGGAGGCAAGCGCGTTATCGAAATTGACCAGTCCTGAGCCGCCATTCACCGCGCCGGAAATAAAGCCCTGTTCGGATGAATCCAGCAAGCTCCCGGTGGGATCGATATTGCGGTGACCGATAATGATCAGTGCATATTCGTTAATTGCCGCAGTGATCGGCATCGCGGAAATATCCAGGGTCGTATAAGGAACCCCAAAATGATCCAAATAGGCCTGAATGTAATGCTGGAAATCGGCAAAATCCGCGCTGGCAGAATTCACCAGCACGATCGCGCTTTGCCGGATCACCGGGTCATCATACTGTGGGCTTGCAGCCGGCAGCGCTCCCGCCGGGCTGGTATTTGCCCCCACAAGCGAGGTGAGAAAAACCAGGATCATAAAGATCTGGCGGAGTCCCGCGATCTGTTTGCGGAACCGGCTCATATTCCGATGAATAAGCAGGCGGATGGCAGGCAGCATGAATCCCTCCCGGGCTGAATTAAGATCGCAGGTTCGGACCGCTAAAAATCGCTATCCCCAAAACTCTAATTTTTTTTTGCGACAGATTGACGAATTACTTTTATCCCACATTAACCTTACGAAAATGAAAGGCGTTAATCAATTGGTATTATACCCTCTTCCCATGAGTAAATGCGCTCTCCCATTCGGGAACAGCTTATTTTCCACTCCCCCATTCGGGTCACTCCCTGATCATGATTTTTTCTTGCGGATATGCCCTGGCGAGAGCACCAGCGGCATCTGCTGGCCTTTGATCAACTGCAGAAGGACGCGGACCCGCTCGCTGCCGGAGACGCGCTCATCAAAGATGGCTGCATATCCCGCAAAGGGACCATCCTGGATCACCACGCCGTCACCCCGCTTCAACCCCTCCAGGACCTCCCCACCGGCCGCGTTGAGCTGCTCCAGCCGGCGGCGAATGGCGATGACAAGCCCCTCCGGCACCGCCGCGGGCTCATCCCCGAATGAGACCAGCCCCACGGAATAGGGCATCCAGGAAACGCTCGAATAGCCCACTTTGGGAAGGTCCACCTGGATAAACATATAACCGGGGAAGTAAGCCTTGATCTTGCGCGCCCGGGGGTTCACAGGCTGCACGCGGATCTGGGGGAAAAAGACCTCAAAGCCGCGGGCGGTCGCTTCCCGCCACAGGGCTTCCTCCTTGTTCGGTTTGCTGCGCAGTGCATACCATTGTTCGCTCATAAGGATCGAATCCTACCTCAACTCAGGGAGTTGCACAGGGACACGGCTTCCGGACAGGGCGGAAGATCGCCGTCGAATGAGGGGTCCCGAGGGATGCAGGTAAATAAAGGGTTTCTGTGCATTCCCCCTTCACGTATGGTCCATCGGATCACTTGCTTTCACCATGCTCCGGATCAGTTTGCCCTGCAAATATATCATCCTTTTAAAAAGCGAGTCAAGCCGCAGGGCTTGGGCGCAGGCATCCCCCTCGACCCAACAGGGGATGGAATGCGCATCCCATATCGCAGTACACTTCATCCATTATCGGGAACGCTTTTGCATACGTCTTCAGGGTCCCCATACTTATGAATATGAAAGAAAAACGCACTGCGCTGCTTCCCTGGCTGGCCATTTACCTGATCCTATCCGCCTGGCTCTGGTACGCCTACCACAGCCTCACGCTTGGAGTGGAATGGGCAGCCTGGCTTTACCCGGAGGACCATTTCTTTGAAAACCTTGGGGCAGGCTCCCTGCTGCTGGCGGCGGACTTGTGCTTTTTTGCTTTTTTCCGTGCGGCGCGTGCGGGCTTGAGGCTGCGGACCGGCATCTATCTGATCCTGTCCGTATCCTTTTTCATTGGAGCAGGGCAGGAGTTCGGCTGGGGGCAGCGTCTGCTGGACCCGCCTGCGGCGGCGCTGCCTGCCGCCGGAAACCTCCAGCCGCAGCCGGGACATCCCCCCGCAGACGGGGAGGCCGGTCTGCTCCTGCATCCCGACAACCTTCTTAATCTGCTGCTGGTGGCCCTGTCCGCGCTGCTGCCGGTCGCCTGGTTGAGCCTTTCAGGCCTGCGGCATGCCGCCCATGGACGCTTCCCCGCCGCGCTGCTGGGCATGGGGCCGCTCTTTGTGCTTAACCAGGCGCTTGCCATGTATGCGAAGGAGAATTTCAAGCCGTGGTATCGCTATAAGATCGTGCGCTTTCCCCAGGCCATCCAGGAGATCAAGGAAAGCAACCTTGAGGTCTTGTGCGCCATCCTGGCGGTCGTCGCATTGTGGGAGTTGGGCCGCCATCTGAGGCGCAGGGGTCTCTTACAAAAAGATCATCCCAAGTAAGCTGAGCAGTGCGGCCGGCGCCATCACGCCGTCCAGCCTGCCCACCCGCAAAGGTACACGGCGGGTATGTTCAGGCTGGAAGGCGCGCACTTCGGCAGCCAGAACAATCTCCTCTGCATGGCGCAGGGAGTTTGTCAGGACCGCCAGGAACATGAGCTGCAGCCCGCGCAGGCTCCGGCGGCCGCGCAGACCGCCGCGCATACGCAGCGCATGCCAGGCGGCTGTGGAGGAACGGCGCAGATCGGGCAGAAGGTTGGTCGCCACACCCAGTGAAAAGCCAAGTCCGCGCAATCCCCCCCGCTCCAACAGACCCGCCACCTCGGTAATATCCGCCGAAGCCGAGAAGCCGTCCGCTGCCAGCAGAATGAGGGCTGCGCGCAGGGTCATGCGCGCAGCCTCAAGCAGGGTGGGGCCAGCCAGAGGGAGCCCCAGGATATCCATATCGGGTTCTTCGTGCATCCCCCCCAACAGGATATTTACCAGAAAGATGCCCCCCAGGATCAGGAGCCAGCGGGGGCTGGCGATCCGTTTCAGCGCGGACGGGTGGAGGCCTGCAAGCACTATCAATGCGAGCAGCGCCGCCAGGACCCCGCGCTCCCCGGCAGGCAGCAGGGCCATCCCCAGCGCCCAGAGGAACACCACCAGGTGACCCAGGGTGCCGACCATCGGCCGGGCCGCCCGTACGGTGGGCTGCCCTGTCGAAAGCATTATTTGATCACCGTGAGGGTCGTCAGCATGCGTACATTCAGCTTCCCGCCCTCGTTCGGGAGCACCATGCGGAAGACGCCCTCTGTTTCGGAGAGAGCTCCGCCTGTTGTGGCAAATGCGACGATGGTATCACCGGCGGTGAACTGGGCCGGCTCATAATTGGCGCTGAAGCCATCCGCTGCCGTGGCCTTCACGGCGGCCAGCCCGGCCGGGTCAAAGCCTGCCGCGGTGATCAAATCGCCGAGGCGGACGCCCACATAGGTCACATCCTTCGCCGTTACCTCCGCGGTGCCGAGCGCCTTCAGATCCTCCACACTGAATGCTTTGGATGCGGCGCCGTCGGTCACGGTCAGGACCGGCGCCTCCACGGGCGCGGCAGCAGGAGCACAGGCAGCCAGCACAAGCGCCGCCAACAGGACCAATCCAAACATGCGTTTCATTCGAGATTCCTCCAAACAGATTTGATTAATGAGCGGCCGGAAGGGTGTTTCCCAACCGCACCTTTAGGGCAAGCCCAAGCTTCCAGGCAAGCCACCCTCCCAGGCCGCCGGTCAGCAGGTGCACAAGCGCCAGCGCGACCACGATCCCCATCACCGCCTGCGCGGGCAGACGGAAAATCCGGCTGCCTGAATCCAGAAGGTCCAGCCAGATGACGAACATGCTGCGCCCGAAGAACACCAAGCCGGTGAAGAACGGGTGCACCACCGTCCACAGGGAGGCCCCCATGCAGGCCGCCAGGAATGCGCCCATGGTTGGCCTCGCGAACAGGTCCAGGACCACCTCGACCACGATCGCTTCCGCCAGGATGCCCACCATGGGACCCAGCACCACGCTTCCGATGCTGAACAGCTTCAGGATCATGGCGATCACGCCGATGAACAGGGAGGACCCGCGGCGGGGGACGAAGAGCCGTCCGAGGCACAGCAGCATGGCGCCGATGACCGCAAGCGTCATGCCGGTCAGGGGGAGGTCAATGGCGTGCAGCACCGACCCGAGTGCGATCTCCACCAGCCCCCACAACGCACCGAACACCGCCATGAGCACCAGTTCGCGGGTTGAGAATTTCATGGTTTTTTTCCTTTCAACGGCTTCCTCGCCACCATGCTCACCAGCATACGATCGTCCTGTGGATCGCGGCGGCGGGGCCGTTCCTCATAATGCAGCAGCTCCCAATCCGGGAAGGCGGCGCACAGCTCACCCGGATCGGGAAAGAATTCCCTCCGGCTTCCCTCATTCTCCTGCCATAAGAAGGTCTCAAAGAACAGCAGACCGCCCGGCTTGAGCGCCTCCTTATAGGTCACCAGCAGAGGCCGCAGCAAAAAGTAGAAATTCAGGATCAGGTCAAACTTCCCGGCGGGCAGCCATGCCGCTGAAAGGTCCACCACCGCCAGGGAGATATTCAGCGCCTCGCTTCGCGCCCTGGCCTGGGCAAGGCGCAGGCCGGTTTCCGACGCATCCACGCCGATGATCCGCCAGCCGCGGCGCGCCAGGAAAAGACCGGTGGGAGAGGTCCCACAGGCAGCGTCCAGCGCGAGTCCGGTTTCCGGAAGCAGGTGCACATTGTGAACAAGAAGCGGCCGGGGGGATTTATGCCCATATTGGAGAGGCTCGCATGCATAACGGCGGTTCCATTCCTGCGCATCAGGATTCGGCATGGACAGCCTCCTCCATCACCGGCAAAGCGATGGGGCCATCGTCCAGCCTGCCGTCCATCACAATGCGCCCCGCTTCCATCAGCACCACACGCCGGGCATAGCGATGGATCAATTTGAAATCATGCGAGATCAGCAGGATCGCGGTCCCGTCCTGGTTGAGATTGAGCAGGAGCTCCATCAACTCCTGAAGGTGCCGCCAGTCCTGCCCCAGGGTGGGCTCATCCAGGATCACCAGGGCGGGGCGCAGTTCCAGGCAGGAGGCCAGGGACGTCCGCTGCTGCTGCCCGACCGACAGCGCCAGAGTCCGGCGGGTGCGCAGATCACGCAGATCGGTCCTGGTGAGGATCTCCTCATGCAGCTCCGGGTTGAAGCTGTCATAATTCCGGGCGGCGAAGGCCACCTCTTCATCCACCGAATCGGTAAAAAGCTGGTCCGCCGGGTTCTGGAACAGGAGCGCGATATCCAGTCCCGGGCGCGGGCGCGAGCCTCCAAGCACCAGCACCCGCCCTTTCTGCGGCTTGATGAGCCCCGCCGAAGCAAGCGCCAGCGTGGACTTGCCCGCGCCGTTATCGCCCACCAGCGCCAGGAACTCGCCCGGGAACACATCCAGGTTCACGTCTTTCAGAATGGGCTGCCCGTCATAGCCTGCGGTCAGGTCCTGCAGGCTCAGCACCGGTTTCAATCCGGGGGCGTGATGCCCGTTGGGGGTCAGCAGTTCCTGCCAGGGTTTCAGCGGCTCCTCTGTGGGGCGGCGCAGGCCGTAACGCCGCAGCAGCCGATAATCGTCCAGGACTTCATCAAAGGGACCGTCGGCCGCGATGCGGCCTTCGTCCAGCACCAGGACCCGGTCCGCCAGGCGGCGCACTTCCGCCAGGCGGTGTTCCACGAGCACAATGGTCATGCCATACTGCTCCCGCAGCGTCATCAGGGCCGCGATCACATTTTGCGTCCCGGGCACATCCAGAGAGGCGGTGGGCTCATCCAGAACCAGGACCGACGGCCGCATGGCCAGGGCGGAGGCGATGGCCACCCGCTGGATCTGCCCGCCGGAGAGCGCCGCCGGGGATTGGTCCCGCAGTTCCGCCATCCCCAGCGCTCCCAGGGCCCATTCCACGCGTTCGCGCGTCTCATCCTCGGGCAGGCCGAGGTTGCGCGGCCCAAAGGCAACCTCGTCCTCGACCCGCAGATGGAAAAGATGCATGCGTGGGTTCTGAAAGACCGCGCCCACCTGGCGGGCCACCTCGGAGGTTTTGCAGCCCAATAGGTCCAGGCCGGCTGCCTGCACCACCCCACTCACCGCCGCAGGGATGGACTGGGGGATCAGGCCCGTCAGGACCCGCGCCAGGGTGCTCTTTCCACAACCGGAAATGCCCGTAATGACCAGGCATTCCCCCGCGGCCACATCCAGGGAAATGGAATGCAAAGCCTGAAAATCCGGATAGCTCACGCTCAGGTCGCGGATATGGATCATGCCGGAGAGCCTCCGATATCCAGGAGCCGCGCCGCAGGCCAGCGGTCCTGAGCCTGCAATAAAAGCGAAGGCCGCACCACCACGCAGGCCAGGGCAAACCGTCCATTGTCCAAAACCGTGAAGGCGTTGGTCAAGCCCCGCCCGTGCTCGAATTCCAGCGGCCCAAGCTCATCCAGGATGAACAGGTCGTGCATGGCAGGCCCGAGCAGCGAATTACCCCACTCCAGCGCCTGCTCATCGAATTGCCAGTCTCGTGAGGCTCCCCGCTGCTCCCCCATCTCCGGGGCTTTAAGGGCAGCCATACGGCGGCGCGCAGTCGAACGCAGGTCCACCAGGTCGATCCCGACCTTTCTCCCGTTCTCGAACACTGCCGGGGAGCACAACCCGGTGACCTTTCGCCCCCTGGCAGCGGCCTCCTTCGCCAGCGCCAGGCACCAACTGGTCTTTCCGGTCCCGCTCGCGCCCGTGATCAGGAACAACAACTGTGAGGCGGTTTGTCCCCAGCCGGTCAAAAAATCAGCGGGCGGCAGTGATCGGGAGGCGTTCGATGAAATGCTCATAGGGTTCATAGTAAGCTTCGCTGGCACAGGAGCGGCACAATATGCGTCCGCCCACGAGGATCTCGCGCTCATTGTTGATCTCTTCACTGCAAACCGCGCAGACCGCCTTGGCGCCAGGGCGGCTTATGATCTTCTCAACGGGAGTGAGAAGCCGGATGGCCTGCACCTTGAACAGCGTTTCAGCCGGAATGCGTTGATAACCCAAAAGCTGCGCCTGCCAGGCCCCCTGTGCTTCGGGGGCGAGGGCGGCGGCCTCCTGCCTGGCGTGTCCTTGAGGCACCAGCCGCAGGGCATTGCCGGTCTGCGTGTCGATGAAGGCGGCGGCCACCTTGCCATAGTCTTCGATGCGCAGGGTGCGGCGGCCCGCCGAGCAGCCCGTCGAGACTGCAATGCCATCCACGGTACAGCCGTCCGTCTCCGCGATCACGAGCAGCCGCTTGTCCGCCTGCGGCAGGTCCAGGCCGAGCAGTTCGCCGGCCCACATCCCCATCCGCACGCCAAGCACCTGCCGGGGGCACAGGTGGCTGTGACGCACGGCGCTCTCATCGAGAAGAGTCTGAAGTGTTTTCATGGGCACCTCACCTGATGGGTGGAAAAACGGGCCTCGCCAGGAGAGATCCCGGCGAGGCCCGTTGACCTCGAACCATGTGATCTTCTCCTTTCCAAGTCCATCCCACCCTGGGGATTTCGGGAGGCCGCTCCGTTTCCGGGACGGCCCTGACCTCCTGTGAAGAGGCTGTCCGGTCTGCCCTGGCGCGGGGCGGTAGGCATACCGGCTCGGAGTTTTCTTTTATGATACCGTCCTGACATTGATCTGCCATCATCCGACCGGGTAATTTTCCGAATCACCCGGCCGGGTGAGGCGATCATTTCTTCAGGTCGTTTTTGAGTTTGTTGACCTCGTCAAGGATATCCAATTCAGCCTTCAGCTCGCCGGAAAGCGAACTGAAATAGGCTTTCACGTTGCGGACGAACTTGCCCAGTTCGCGGGCCAGGCGCGCCAGCCGCTCCGGGCCGAGCACGATCGCGGCCAGGACCAGGATGATGAGCAGCTCATTGCCGCCCACGCCGAACATGCTGTCCATATCAGCCTCCTCTCCGGACCAGCGCCGCCAGCAGGATGCTGAGAAGATACAGGCCGCTCAGCGGAGCCATCACGAGACCCATGCTGATGGGGTCAACGGTGGGAGTGACCGCAGCCGCAACGACCGCGATCCCCACGATCGCATAGCGCCATGCGCCCAGGAGCTGCTTCGCGGATACCATCTTCAGGCGGGCCAGGAACATGACCACCAGGGGAAGCTCGAAGCACAGGCCGATCCAGAACATGAAGCGGGTGATGAAATCAAAATAGTTCTGCGGCCGCACGTGCGTGGTGATGCCCAGGAAATTGGTGAGGAACGGGATGGCCTGCGGCAGCATCACGAACCAGGTGAAGGCCACCCCGGCGGCGAACAGGAGCGTGGCAAAGGGGACCATGATCAGCAGCCAGCGGGTCTCGTTCTCCTTCAGGCCGGGCAGGATGAAGCGCATGAGCTGATAGACCACGACCGGCATCCCCAGGATGACCCCGCCCAGGATCGAGACCTTCATGAAGATGCTGACATTCTCGGTGATCTCGATGGCTACCAGGGCCTGCCGGCCGCCGAGCGGCCCGGCCAAAAAGTCAATGATGGGCTCGACGAAGGCAAAACAGATCCCGGTCGTGACCAGCAGCGCCAGGAATGCCTTGAAGAGCCGGCTGCGCAGCTCATTCAGGTGCTGCAGCAGCGGCGCGGAAGTCTCCATCTGCACGCTGGCCTTGCGATGGGCGCGGCCAAAGGCACGCAGGTAATCCTGCCAGCCGCGCTTTGTCTTTTTGGAGGGTACGACTTCAGCGCTCACTTCCGGATCTAGCCCTTTTCTTCCTTGTTCCCGGTCTCTTCGGGCTTCTCATCTTCCTGCAAACCGCTGCGGAATGCCCGCACGCCCTTGCCCAATTCCCCGGCGATCTTTCCGATGCGCCCCACGCCAAAGACCAGGACGACGATCACCAGGATGATGACCAGTTCGGGGGTACCCATGTGAAACATTGCTGCGCTCCTTATATGTCTGTGGATAGACGGAAGGTCTGCGGCGTGGTCACGTCCACTTTCAGCTCACGCATCACGCGCTCTCCGTCACGGGTTTCGATCACATTGCTTGATATGCCGATCTCAATATCCATTTTCTTGAGAGCCCTGATCCAGTCGACCGGGAACTCAAGATAACCCAGCTCGCGGTTATGGTCCGCGCCGCGGTATCCTGCCCGCTCCAGCGCCTGTCTTACGGGATCAATGCTGTCCCCGAACACCTTGGCCGATTTCAGGAAGTAATCCCGCTGTGAAAAATACATATTCTGCAGCC
>CAYMQX010000037.1:0-13512 GCA_964392495.1 uncultured Anaerolineaceae bacterium | reverse complement strand
CAGGAGACCCTTATCCGACCAGGTGCGGACCGTGCTGGGATGCACGCCCAGGATCGCGGCAGCCCCTTTGAGAGAAAGCCATTCATCGCTCATAGTCAGTGTCCAAATAACGAGGAACCGGGCCGTGGGTTACTCGGCGGCCAGGGCCACCTTCTCTACGAAGGCAGGCGCTGTGGCCTGTCTGTGGAAGGCTGCGACGTTGATTCCGGAAAGCATCCTCACCGCCGCCAGCAGCATCAGGGCCTCGATCCCGAACACCGCCAGATAACCCGCCAGGGACGATCCCGTCAGTTGCGCGACGGCATCCCGCAGCACCCCTCCCAGAACCGAGCCCGCCAGGCGGGAGAGGGCATTGGAGACCCCCCAGGCGCCAATATACAGACCTACCTCGCCAGGGACGGTCAGTTCGAACATCAGGGAGAGATTGGAGACGGTGGCAATGCCCGTGCCGAGGCCCAGCAGCGTCACACCGATGTAAAAGACACCTAGGCTGTGAAAGAGCCCGCTGAGGAAGATGATGAGGAAACCAGCCAGTGCCCCCAGGTTTCCGCCCTGCGCCACGGTGCGGCGTGGAAGGCGCCGATCCAGGATCGCCGCGATCAGGATGGCGATCAACACAAAGCTGCCCCAGATGGATGTGATGCGCGTGGTTTGGGTGACGGACATGCCGAAGGCTTCGGCGCCGAATGGCTCCAGAAGCACATCCTGACCAAGGATGGCGGCCAGCAGGAGCAGCAGATAGATGAAGAAGGCGCGTCCCACGGGATTGCGGGCGATGGTCCCGGCCATACGGCGCAGAGAGTAGGCCTCGGCGGCAGGGGCGGGGCCGGGGCGCGCCCGCGGCTCCAGCCAGAGCAGCCCCAGCAGCCCCAAGACGAGAGCAGCCGCTGCGATGGCATGGAAGGACCGCACCAGAGCCTCCGGGGTGTACGGATCCAGCATGTGACTCAGGCCGATGGCGGTGAGGATGATGCCGACGATCATCATGAACCACATGACCGCGATGGTGGAACCGCGCCCCTTCTCACCGGAAAGCTCGGAGGCAAGAGAGAGGTAGGACACGCTGGAGAGGTTGTAGCCCATACCCCAGGCGCCAAACGCCAGCAGCCCGGCCAGGATGCCAAGCGGGAAGTTGGCACTCAGGAGGAAGGCCACCTGCGGAGAGACGGCCACGCCGATCACACAGAGCAGAAGACCTGCGAGGATATAGGGAGTGCGGCGCAGGCCAAAGAGGGGATGCCGGTCGGAATAGGCTCCGATCGCCACCTGGATGGGAGAGAACAGGTAGGGCAGCGAGGCCAGCAGGGCCACCAGGGCAGCGGAGAGCGCCAGTTCCTTGATCATGACGCGGTTGAGGGTGCTGTTGATGGGCACGAGGGTCATGGCGACGGCGACATGTACAAGGCCGAGTTGGATGCGCTTGAGAAGCATTGGATACCTTTGGAGTCTGGCGGGAAGCGACCCGGCGAATGTACCAAAGCGCGAAGCCAGAGTCAACACAGGTTTCTGTAGAATTTGATGGGTTTCGGGAGATTCAGGCCTTGACGGTCTTGATCATCTGGCGGGCCACCTGGAGAAGCTCATGGGCAGAGCGGATGGTACTCTCCCCCACCTCTCCGAGCATCTGTGAAAGCTCGACAAGGCGCGGGTCGCCGTCGAGGATCTCAACGCGGGTGAGGGTGCGGCCCCGGTCGATGAGCTTCCGGACCTGGAAATGCTGCTCGCCGAAGACAGCCAACTGCGGGAGATGCGTGACGCAGAAAACCTGGTGGCTGCGGCCCAGGTTCCAGAGCTTCTGGCCCACGATCATGCCGACGCGACCGCCGATGCCCTGATCGATCTCGTCAAAGATCAGGCTGGGGACTTCGTCAGCACGGGCCAGGACGTTCTTGAGGGCCAGCATGAGGCGCGAGGTTTCGCCGCCGGAGGCGATGCGGGCCAGGGGCTTGAGGCCCTCGCCAGGGTTGGGGGCGATCATGAACTCGAGGCGGTCGAGGCCGTTCTGGTCGAAAGCCACGCGGGAGCCGTCGGCGAGAGGCACGCCATTGGGATCGGGTTTGACCTGGAAGCTGACGCCGAACCTGGCCTCGGCCATGCGGAGGTCATCCAGCTCCACCTCAATGGCCCTGCCCAACTGGAGGGCGGAGGTCCTGCGCTTTTCGGTAAGGGCCGCGCCCTGAACAGCCAGCTTCTTGAGCAGGCCGGTCTCCTCGGCTTCGAGCTGGGCGATGCGGTCGGCGGCGCCGGTGATGGTCTCGAGCTGCTTGCGGGCGTCCTGGCCGTAGGCGATCACGGCGGGGATGCTGCCGCCGTATTTGCGCGTCAGGCGGTGGATCAGGTCGAGGCGCTCCTCGGTCTCCTCGAGGCGGCGCGGGTTGAACTCAATGCGTTCCAGGTAGTCGCGCAGCTCACGGACCAGGTCGGCGAGGGTGTCTTCAAGCAGGGAAGCCTGGTTGGAGAGCTCAGCGCGGGCAGGATCAAGCCGGGCAAGGCCAGCGAGGGCGCGCGAGGCCTGGCCAATCAGGTCGCTGGCGGCGGAGGATTCGGGGGTGCCCTCATCGAGGTCGGTGAGCGCCTGGCGGGCGTACCCGGCCAGAGACTCGGCGTTGGCGAGGCGGTCACGCTCCTTGCGAAGCTCCAGATCCTCGCCGCTCTTCAGGCGGGCGGCCTCGATCTCATCAGCAGCAAAGGCGAGCATATCGATGCGGCGGTCGGCGTCGGCCTGGGCGGAGCGCAGCCCGTTCAACTCGCGGCGCAGGTTGAGCAGGGCGTGATAGGTCTGGCGATACCCGGCCAGGGAACGGGCCACCTCGGCATAGCGGTCAAGCAGGCCCAGGTGGGAGCGCGGGTCGAGCAGGGAGAGGTGCTCGGACTGGCCGTGGATATCCACCAGCGCCGCGCCCAATTCCTTGAGGATGGAGACGTTCACAGTGCGGCCATTGACGCGCGCCACAGAGCGCCCCTCGCGGCGGACTTCGCGTGCGAGGGCTACAAAGTTGGGGTCATCCAGCAGTTCCTCGCGCTTAAGGATATCGTTGACAGTCTGCTTCTCGGCGCCCTTAAGCTGGAAAACACCCTCCACGAATGCGGAATCGGCCTCGGCACGGATGAGGGTGTTATCCGCCTTGCCGCCGATCAGCATCAGCATGGCATCCAGAATGATGGACTTGCCTGCGCCGGTCTCGCCGGTGAGGATGATAAGGCCGGGACCGAAGCGCAGATCGAGCCGGTCGATGATGGCGAAGTTATGGATGCGGAGCTCGGTGAGCATGGTTATTTGAAGAAGGTCAGGCCGGAAAGGCGCGAGTACATGACAGGGACAGCGATGACGAGATAGATAGCCTGGGCGATGAGGCTCCAGACATCCAGACCGAAGAGCTGGATAAGGATGACGGGCAGGGCGCCCACGATCATCCCGGCAGCGATGGTCAGGAAGAGGGGGTGGGAGCGGCGCCTGCGGGTAACGAAGCGCACCGCTTCGGCGATGCCAACCCCGACCGTGGAAGCGCCGAGGCTGATGATGAAGAGGGCGAAGATGCCGAAGCCGCCGATGAGGGTGACAAGAAAACTGGCGAGCAGAGAAAGCAAGGCCGCCACCACAAAACCAAAAACGAAATCCTGCCATTGGGAGGTATCGAAGACCCTCTGCTGACCCCTGACGCACTCGCGGCAGCGGTAGCCTGTGGGGGTGCGGATGGCGCAGGATGCGCAGATGGGCCGGTTGCAGTTGTTGCAGCGCAGGGTGGTCTCGCGGGTGGGATGGACGTAGCAATAAAGGGTCTCGGTCATCGGGACATCCCCAGGGAGGAGTTCTGGTTCATGTGGGCGGTCAGGTTGCGGTAGAAGTAGCCCGCATCGCCGAAGCGGACAAAGCGGGCGGTGTACTCGGCGGCACGTACAATGACGTGATCGTCCTCGGCCAGGCCCACGGGAATCTGCCCATCCACGCTGAGGACGGCGTTCTCGGACAGGACAGTGATATCCACCGAGGAGCCTTCGGAAAGGATGACAGCCCGGTCCACGGAGAGGTGGGGGGCGATGGGCACGATGAGGATATTGCGCAGCTCGGGCGGAAGGATGGGTCCGCCGGCGGCCAGGGCGTAGGCCGTGGAGCCGGTGGCCGTGGAGGCGATCAAGCCGTCGGCGACGTAGGTGGTGAGCAGATGACCATCGGCAGAGGCCGAGAGGCGGATGGGGCGCAGGTACTGGCCGCGGCTGACGACACATTCATTGAGGGCGTGCCAGCTTCCGGTCTGCTCACCGGAGCGGACCAGATCCACGGACAGCATCATGCGGTTCTCGATCCAGGCCTCGCCAGCCAGCAAGCGGGTGAGCATGGCAGGCCAGGCCTCGCCTTCCACCTGGATAAGAAAGCCGAGACGGCCGTAGTTGATGCCCAGGATGGGGACGCCGGTGGGAGCGCAGAGATGGCCGGCGCGCAGCATGGTCCCATCACCGCCCACCGCGATGAGCAGGTCGAACTCACCCTGACGGACGCGCTTGCGAAGAGACTCGTCATAGAGAGAGCCGGCAGGCGTCTCCAAACCCTTCTCTTTAAGGAAGGCGGCGATGGCCTGGGCCTGGCGGGAGGCCTCAGGCAATTTGGGGTAGGAAGTGACGATGGGGCGCTGCGGAAGGAACGGAGCGGCCATAATAAGGTAATTATATCGCCATAATGAGAGCGAGGCTTCGCGGGGTCAAATCCGACCCCCGTGGGCCGGATGCAGCCGGCACATGTGCCTCACTGCGTTCGGTGCAGTGCAGTTCTGCGTGCTTGATGCCCGCCCGGCTGGTCGCAGCGACTTGGTTCATACCAGGGAACGGTCGCAGCTTTTACGGAAGCCGCAGGCGGCGCAGCGGGCGGGCTGCTCATGCGAGCGGTCCACGTCGGGGCGGGAGGCGTCGCGGCGCATCTCAGCCAGCAGGTCGAGCAGGGAGGCCTCGAGGGCGGGGGTAAAGTCCACGGCGAAATCGCGGTCGGCGTAGTGGACGATGCCGTAGGGAGGGCGCTTGCCGTAGGTACGCTCGACGAGCAGGCAATAGGCGGCAAGCTGGTAGATGTGCGAGTCATAGGGGGCTTCGGGGGCGCGCCCACTCTTGACCTCCACGGGGATGATTAACCCTTCCTTCTGGACGAGGTAATCGGGCTTGCCGGTGAGGCCGAGGAGGCCGTCATAGAGCGGTCGCTCGACCTGACCCCAGGCGCGTGTATCAGTGTAGATGATGCGCCCCCCGGGGAGACCCGCCTCCTGCCGCTGGCGCGTTGACTGCCAGAGAAAGACCAGCGCGAGGAGGATGAGGAGCAGGGCGGCGTAGAGCATGGATCAACCGAGCTGGGAGGTGCACCAGGCCGCAATAAAGGCGAGGCCGATGAGCGCCAGCCCAAGGGCAAGGTAGCGCATCAGGACGGAGGCAATGACCCTGCGCCCGTGACGGCGGTGGAAGCTGGTCCCGGCGGCCAGCTCGGCCTGGTTCTCAGGCTCGAGGCCCTGCCTGCGGTACCACCAGGCGCGGCGGCAGTAGAGGTAGCTGCCGATCTCGGAGGCGCGGATGAGGGGAGGCATGGGGGGAAGACTGGCCTTTCTTTGGGCGGAGAGGGAGAACGCAAAGGGGAGCGTACCAGGCAGAGGTCCCTCGCCGGGGAGATGGATTCTGCCCTGATTGTAGTGAACATTTGTTCGGGAGTCAAGAAGGAGAGCACGAAAGATGCACATGCATGATTGACTCTCTTCTCGTAATTCTGTACACTGAGTCGTGAATTGGAGGCAAGCCTTGGGTGATCCTGTCGATCTGGAACTCAGCCTGCGAGGCGCCGGGAGCGATTACGCGGTCTCGATGCGACTCAGCCAGCCGGGGAGCGAGGCAGAGGCGCGCGTGGGACTGGAAGACATGCCAGTCCGTTTTGACCTGACAGCGCTGGAGGCACTGGCGAGGGACCCGGCCTCGTATGGAAAGGCGCTGGCGGGCAGCCTGTTCGCCAACCCGGATGTGCTGGCGGGCTTCCGGCAGGCACGCGCCGCGGCGCAATCCGCCTCCGCCCCTCTGCGGATGCGGCTGTTGATCGCGCCCGATGTATCGAAACTGCACAGCCTGTTCTGGGAGACGCTGCGCGACCCGGAGGACCCGGTCGCGACGCTGCTGACGGGCGAAGGCGTGCTGTTCTCGCGCTTTATTTCCAGCCAGGACCTGACACCGGTGCGGCCGCTGCCCAAAGGGGAGCTCAAGGCGCTGGCAGCAATTGCGAATCCCTCCGACCTGGGGGAGTACGGTCTGGAAGCGATCGCAGTGAAGGATGAACTGGAAAGGGCACGGGCCGGGCTGGGGAAGATACCGCTCACGCCGATCATCGTGAATTGCACGTTGAATGCCATACTTGAGAATTTGCGCGAGGGGTGCGATATCCTGTATCTCGTGGCACATGGGATCTTCGCCAAAGCGCAGCCCTGGGTGATGCTTCAAACGGAGGAAGGAAAGGCGGCAAGAGTCCCGGGGGAGGAGTTCGCCTCCTCGATCCGTGAGATGCAGAGCAAGCCGCGGCTGATCGCGCTGGTCTCGTGCGAGAGCGCAGGCAAGGGGACGGGGCAGGCGCTGCAGGCGCTGGGCCCGCGGCTGGCGGAGGCGGGCGTGCCGGCGGTCATTGCCATGCAGGGGAGCCTGAGCATGGGGACGGCGGCGCGCTTGATGCCGGTCTTCTTCAAGGAATTACAGCGGGACGGGGTCATCGACCGGGCGCTCTCGGTGGCGCGCGGGACGGTGAAGGACAGGGACGACTTCTGGATGCCGGCGCTGTTCATGCGGCTGAAGAGCGGGCGACTGTGGGCGGATGAGATGGACCCGGCGAAGAACGTCACGATCATCGGGGGCGATTCTTATAACGTCTCGAACATCTCGAACAGCCATTTGAACCTGGGGAGCACATTCATCAGCGTGCCGCAGGGAGATGCCGGCAAACCCAGGGCAGCGATCCAGGAAGAGGCGGGGCGGCTGGTTGAACAGCTCCATGAGGCGCTGAAGAAGGCCTCCAGGGAGCATCAGGAGACGGCGGGCGCGCTTGCTTCGCTCGCGGGTGAACTGGCGGAGGACCTGGCGAAGGAAAAGCCCAACCGGGCAAGGATCCGCTTCCTGATGGAGGGGATGGAGCAGGCAGGCAGGGGATGGCCGGAAGCCGCAGAGATCACGAGGCAGATCGCGGGGGCGGTCAACAGGTGGTTGGAGGGAGGGTAGGAAGGGGGCGAAGGCGCAAGGAACCCGGGGAAGAACACGGCACAGATCCAGGATCAAGCAATACAACGGCCTCTTGAACAATTCGAAGATCGCTTCGGGGTGCTCACCCCGGCTTACCGCCGGGGTTTCGCGATGGTCGCTCAGCTCAGCGCGAGGCCCGTGTTGATGGGAAGGCGGGGGGATTAATTATTTCGAGCAGCGCAGATTCCCCCTGCTATGCTTTGAATTTACTTACGAGATTCCGGACGCCTGCGGCATCCTCCTCTTCCAGTGCCCGGAGCGTCATGGCCTGCGCATCCTTTAGAGACCAGACCCTTATGATCTGTTTCGCGGCGGGGACCTGCCGCGGAGACATGCTGAGCTCGTTCACACCCAGGCCCAGCAGAATGGGGATCGCCTGCGGGTCTCCGGCCATCTCGCCGCAAACGCCCACCCAGATCCCGGCATTGTGAGCCGCGGCAACCGTCAGTTGGATTTCTTTCAGCACCGCCGGATGGCAGGGGTCGCTCAGCCGCGAGAGGCGCTTGTTGCCGCGCTCGGCGGCCAGGGTGTATTGAGTCAGGTCGTTCGTCCCGATGCTGAAGAAATCCACGATGCGGGCGAAGCGGTCTGCCAGGAAAACGACGGAGGGGACCTCGACCATGATGCCGACCTGAACTTTATCGGCGAAAGGCTCGTCCGCCAGGCGCAGATCCTGGCGAGCCTCATCCAGCAGACTTTTCGCGGCCAGCACCTCCTGCGTGGAGGAGATCATGGGGAACATGATGCGCAGGTCGTGACCGTGACCGGCGCGCAGCAGGGCGCGCAATTGGGTCTTGAACTCCCCGGGGTGGTCCAGAGAGATGCGGATGGCGCGGTACCCCAGAAAAGGGTTGGCCTCCGGACCGAAATTGAAAAAGGGGACCTCCTTATCGCCGCCGACATCCAGTGTACGGGCAACGACCGGGCGGGAGCCCATGATCTCCAGGATGGCGTGGTAAGCCTCATACTGGGTTTGCTCATCGGGCGGCAGAGGGCGGTTCAGAAAGAGAAATTCCGTGCGCAGCAGACCAATGCCCTCTGCGCCATATTCCATGGCGGTGCGGGCATCCTCCACATTGCCCACGTTGGCGACCACCTCGACCCGATGACCATCCTGCGTGCGGGCATATTCAGAGGCCTGTTCGAGGTCGCGCCTGCGGGTCGCATCGCCGGTCTGGAGGCGCTGCATGAAGGCTTCCTCCACATGCGAAGCAGGGTCCAGTATGAGCCGGCCATCCGTGCCATCAACCAGCAGGAGGGTTCCATCTGCAATGGCAAGGACATCCTCGCCCAGGCCCACCACAGCGGGGATGCCAAGTGCCCGGGCCAGGATGGAGGTATGCGAGGTGGGGCCGCCTTCAGCGGTACAGAAGGCCAGGACTTTGGAGGTATCGAGGATGGCGGTCTGTGAAGGGGCGAGGTCGCGGGCCAGGATGACCGCCGGGCGGGGAATCTCGAGCCTGGACTGGCGGCCCGCAAGGATATCCAGCACCCGCCCGGAGATATCGCGCACATCTGCGGCGCGGGCGCTCAACAGCTCATCAGGCAGGTGTTCAAGCTGGGTGGCGTAAAAGTCACAGGCCAAGTGCCAGGCCTGCCCGGCGTTCAAACCGGAATCAACGAGGGACTCGGCACGATGCACCAGGGCCGGATCCTCCAGGAACATGGCCTGGGCCTCAAAGACCGCGGCGTGGTCCGCACCCACCTGCCCGCTGATCTGCCCGACCATCTCGCGAAGCTGCCGCGCGGCCAATGCCAGCGTCTCGAGGAGGCGCTGCTTCTCGAGCCTGGAATCCGCCGGGATAAAAGTTGGAATCTGCGCCGGAGGTGACTCCCAGAGCAGCGATGCTCCTCTTGCAAGGCCGGGAGCCGCCGGGATGCCCTTTAATTCTGCGGACATTCAGGAGGACCCTCCAAAATCGGATTCGATCAACTCCCGTAGAGACTCCAGCGCCGGGGTCTCATCTTCCCCTTCTGTGGTCAGCTCGATCTGGTGATCTTTTTCGACACCCAGCGTCAGGACGCTCAGGATACTCTTCGCATCCACTGCGCCGGAGCCGGTGGTGAGATTGCGCACCGATATTTTGGACTTGAAGGCCGCGCCTGCCTTGACGAACAGTGATGCAGGGCGGGCATGGAGGCCCACCGCGCTATGAATGGTCAGGCGGATCTTTTGCATTTTCATCCTTTCGGGATGTAATCTGAACAATAAGAGCCAGCGCCTGCGCAGGACTTTCGGCAGCCGCCAACCCCTCCAGAAGGCTGGGGGTCTGGATGAGGGAGACCAACTGCTGGATCATACCAACCTGCTTCTCGCGCTCCTTGATGGCGAGCAGGAAGACCAGGCGCACCTCCAGCCAGACGGAGCCATCCGTCCCCATCTGGGCGAAGCGAACAGGAGAACGCAGAACGCCCACACCCACCGCAGACCTCTCCACGTGATCGGGATCCGCATGGGGAATGGCGACCGCCAGTGGCTGGGTGGGCAAGCCGGTGGGAAAGGTCTGTTCCCGTTTCCAGACATCCTCAGCGAATCCCGCAGTGACGTGCCCGGTCGCCTGCATGGCATCCGAGAGGGATTGGATGGCCTCACGGGTATTCGAAGCCTGCACATCCACGAGAACATGCTCCAACGACAGAAGATCCACAAGTGTATATTGCATCTCTGATCCGATCAGGCCGCGCGGCGCAGGGCGGCGAGATTTTCCGCGATCCGGTCGCCTGCGAACAGGGCGCGGCCCACCACCAGGGTATCCGCGCCGGCAGCCGCCACACGGGCGGCATTCTCCGGTGTGATGCCGCCATCGGCGACCCATTTCAGCCCCTCCAAGCCGCACGCCTGCCTGCCCGCCCGAATCTTTTCCAGCATTTCAGGGAGGAAGGGGCAATCGGGGCCTTCCGGCTCGGTGGTGAGGATCACGATGAAGGACAGGTAGGGAGCGAGGTAAGCCAGGTCCGGCAGAGGGGTGGCGGGGTTAAAGGCCAGGCCAGCCTGTGCGCCCAGGGAAACGATCTGCCGGAGCACGCGGCGCGGATAGGCGCAAGCTTCATAGTGGACGGAGATGCGGTCCGCGCCACCTCCCACCAACTCGGGGAGGATCCACTCCGGGCTTGCCATCATCAAATGGACATCGAAGGGCAGGGATGTGAACGGGCGCAGGGCAGGAATGAGCCGGGTGCCCAGGGTCATAGCGGGGACGAAAGAGCCGTCCTCCACATCAAAATGAATATAATCCGCGCCAGCCGTCACCAGCTCACGGAGGGTCTTCTCCAAGTGGGCCAGGGGCGAGGAGGCCAGCGAAGCGGAAATCTTGAAGGGCATGGCTCAAGCTTCTCTTAATTTTCTGACCTTCTGCATCAGGCTTTTGACGCGCGCCGGGTCGATGGGATTCCAGGTGCTGCCTGCCTGTTTAAAGGCCGTTCCGATCACAGCGCCATCCGCGGCCTGAAGCTGCTCCGCAACGTTATCGAGCCGCACGCCGGTATTGGCGAAAACCGGCACATCGGGGACGACATCCTTGACCCGTTTGAGGGTCTGTGCGGAGGTTTCAGCGCCGGCGGTCAGACCGGAGACGCACAGGGCATCGGGGGCATTATTGAAGACCGTGGAGCGGGCGACATCCTCGATCTGCCGCCCTCCAAGATAGACCGCCGCTTCTGGAACAATATTGAAGAACAGGCGCACGTGCTGTGCGCCGATGGCATGTTGGTGGCGGATGACCTCGCCTGCGTTGGTGTTCCACAGTCCAAAGTCGCTGGCATAAACGCCAGTGAAAATCTCGCGCACAAACTGGGCACCCGTCGCCAGGGCCAGGTCAATGGAGGCACGGGGATCCCAGAGCACATTCACGCCGTAGGGTATCTTGATCCTGTGCTCCAGCGCGCCGATGACCGCGGCCATGCTTGCGACCGTGATCGTCTCGACCCTGGTCAGATAGGGGCGGCTGAACTCGTTCGAGAAGAGGATGGCATCCACACCCCCGTTCTGCAGGGCAAGCATATCGGCAAGAGCCTGTTCGTACACCCAGGCCATGCCTTTGCCGGCGTTATACTGCGGGTCGCCGGGCATGGCCTGCATATGGCACATGCCAATGACCGGTTTTTCGACACCAAAAAGCTCCCTAACCCAGGTCTTCATGAAACCTCCGACAACGATCACCCCCGACTCAGATCGAGCCCGGGAGAGAATGATCCAGCCGCGCCCTCCAGAAGCTGGATGGTTTGTGCAATGTCCGCCTCGTGGCACATCTGAATGGAGGCATGACTGTAACGATGAGGGATCGAGAGCCCGGCGATCACGTAGCCTTTGTCATCCAGGTACAACTGGAAGGCGGGGTCGGTAATCACGCCGACGATCACCTCCCGTTGCAAAGGAATGCCCTCCCGCCGGGCGATCTGCTCAATGAAACGGCGCAGCTTGGGGGCGGAGAACAACCCGCCAAGGGTACCGCGCCCGTGAAAATCCATCATCTTGATGGCCGGGCCTCTGCGCATCGCGACCGGATGCAGGGGCTTGTCCACAGGCGTATCGGTGGCAATGGTGATATCCACCGAAATGATCGCATGGGGCTTGGTGGCCGTCACCGTGGGCAGGGATCCCCGGATACTGAACTCCTCCAGGACGGTGAAGGAGAACACCAGCGAACAGGGCGGCCTTTGAGCGGAAAAAGTCTTCAGCGTCTCCAGCAGGGTGAACACGCCCACACGGTTATCCAGCGCCTTGGAGCAGATCATCCCATCGCCGAAGCGATGGAAGTTGGGATGGTAGGTGACCGGGTCGCCCACTTGAATGCCAGCCTGCTCCACGGCATCGAGCCCGGGGAGGCCTGTCTCGATGAACATATCATGGATGTTCGGGACCTTGTACTTCTCGTCCGGGGAGGTGATGTGATGCGATTTTGTGCCCACGTAGCCGGGGACCAGGCGGCCATCGTCAGTGAGGATGTCCACGCGTTGGCCCAGGAGGGATTTCTCCGGGATGCCGCCGACACGCTCGATCTGCAGAAAGCCCTCGTCCGTAATATTGCGAACGATCAGGCCGAGTTCATCCATGTGTGCCTGAAGCATCAGGCGGTGTTCCGGATAAGTCGACCCTTTCAGGGTCCCGACCACATTGCCGAGGTTGTCCACCGTAACTTCATCCACGAGAGGCCGGAGGGTGTCGCGGACGAAGGCAGTCATGGCGTCCTCACGCCCCGAGACGGCGTGAATGGCACATAGATGCTCAAGCAGAGCCCAATCGTATGTTCTCATGCGCGCTCAACAATTCCATACTGGATGATAACCTGAGGATGGAAGAAGGAGAAGGGACCCGGGCGGGCCCCTTCTCCCAAAAGCGGGGCTTAGGGAATAGGAGCCCCGAAGAACAGTTTGCTGATCGTGGTGAGGATCCAGGCGATCCAGTTGCCGCCGGAGAGACCGGTGATCTGCACGGCTCCTTCGGGGATGGCATAGCCGATATCCTTGGCGATCTGGGTCAGGAGCGGGGCAAAGGCGCTCGAGATGTAGAGTATCATGACCATGATGATGGTACCGTACAGGAGCGAGCGGAAGAAATTGCCCCTGGTAAGCGGCGGCACCATGGCCACGAAGAATGCGGTGGCCGCCAGGTCGGCGGCGGGCAGGGTATTGTTGCCGGGCAGAACGGCCGCCAGGAACAGGGTGATCGGGATGAGCAGGATGGCCGCGGCGATCGTGATCGGGTGTCCGATCAGAATGGCAGAATCCAGGCCGATGAAGAACTCACGTCCGACAAAGCGCTTCTGCATGAATTCACGGGCCGACTCGGAGAGCGGGGTGAGGCCCTCCATGAAGATGGCGATGATGCGCGGGATCAGGAGCATGACAGCCGCCATCTGCACGGCAACTGTAAGCACCTTGGTGCTGAACCCGTAGGCCAGGATGCCGAAGAGCAGACCGAGCACGGCGCCCATGATAATGGGCTGGCCGAAGACACCCAGTTTCTTCTGCATGCCCTCAGAATCCCAGTAGATGTCGCGCAGGCCGGGGATGCGGTCCACGATCCAGTTCAGGCCCTTGATGATCGGCACGCTGGTGACGGCCCAGCCCTGAGGGATGGACACGCCGGGGATGCGGAAGAACTCCTGGACATCCTTGGCCGTCCAGTCGGCAATGAGCAGGGAAACGATGGCATGGATCGCGGCGGCGATCAGGCCGAGCACCAGGTTCCCGCCGGTGACCAGATAGACCAGCGAGCCGGTGAAGGCATAGTGCCAGTAGTTCCACATATCCACATTGAGAGTCTTT
>CAYMQX010000036.1:0-13633 GCA_964392495.1 uncultured Anaerolineaceae bacterium | reverse complement strand
CCTTGTCCAGGATGGATTCTGCCCAAATCTTACCATGATGTGCCAGGATGATCTGCTTGCAGATATACAAACCCAACCCTGTGCCGGTGACGGTCCGCTCGCCGGGGACACGGTAGAAACGCTCAAAAAGGAAGGGCAGGTAATCCTCAGGGATGCCGGGGCCGTGATCCCGGAACTCCACTTGCAGGGCCTTGTCCCCGGCGCGCAGCGAGATATTAATGGGTGAGCCGGGGGCATATTTCAGGGCATTGTTGAAGAGGTTCTCGAAGACCTGGGAGATGCGCACGCCGTCGCCCTGGATGGATGGCACAGCCTCGAAATCGAGGTTCACCTTTAATTCGCGCTGATGGGTGGTCACGCGCAGGGTTACATCGCGAATGAGCGCATCCAGGCGGATGGGTTGGAACTTGAACTGCAGGGTTTTGCTCTGCAGGCGGGCCGATTCGAGCATGTTTTCGATCAGGCCCGTCAGGCGGTCGGCCTCTTCGTCAATGATGGTCAGGAATTCGTGCTGGGTCTGGAGGTCCCAGCGGGCGTCCTCGCGCAGCAGGCTGGTGGTGTAGCCCTTGATAAAGCCCAGGGGAGTGCGCAGTTCGTGCGAGATGGTGGAGGCGAAATCATCCTGGAGGCGCATCTGCCGCTGGACCGATTCCAACTCGGAGCGCGCCTCCTGCAGCGCCTTGCGTTCCAGCAGGGATGCAGTCCAGGAGGCGATCAGGGAGGCCAGCGAGATATGTTCGGGGAGATAAGCCGGGCCGCCGAAGCGCACGAACATCAAAGCCCCGCTCAGCCGGCCCCCGATGCGAAGCGGAAGGCCCAGGACGTAGGCCTGGAGCAAACGGTCTACGCCGGGGAGGGCCTGCCCTGGCTCGATGACAACCGGGGCATCCTTTTTAATGACATGTCCGGCCAGGCTCTCGCCCCAATTACCCTCGGCCTCGGCATGTTTTCCGCGCCCGACCGCGCGCGCATAGATCACCTCGGCAGCATGGGAACTGGAATCCACCATATAGATGGACACATTGTCATAGACAAAGCGATGGCGCAGGGCCGCCAGCAGGGTATCCAGGGCGACCTTCCAATTGTCCTGATGCTCCACGCTCTGGAAGAGCTTTTGCAATGCGTTGAGGGTCTCCGGATCCATGTGCAGGCTCAGCCTGTCTCCGGCAGCGCCAGAAGGGGGAATTTGAAAGTGGTGCCGCGGCCCTCCACCGATTGGACATCCAGCATGCTGCCGTGAGCCTCCACGATCTGCCGGACGAGGGAAAGGCCAAGGCCCGTACCTCCGTAGTGGCGGGTGGAGGAGCTGTCAAGCTGGTGGAACGGCTCGAAGATCTCCTTCAGGCGCTCTGCAGGGATGCCGATGCCCGTATCGGTGACAGAGAGCATCAGCAGGTTGGATGATTCCTGCCGCAGGCTGGCAACCACGCGTCCCTGGGCAGGGGTGAACTTGATGGCATTATCCAGGAGTTGGTTGAGCACCCAGGCGATCTTCTGCGGGTCGGCCTGCACGGGCGGCAGCCCATCATCCACAACGGCATGGACACTGACGGAGCGCGCCTGGGCCCGGTCGGCGGTGGATTTAACCGCCAGGTTCACCAGACGGTCCAGTTCCACCGATTGCAGGTTAAGGCTCAACTGCCCGCGGGACGATAACGAGAACATGATAAGGTCCTCGATCAGGTTCTCCAGGCGGCCCGCGGCGCGCTGGCTGACGTCCAGGGCATGTTTCTGCTCGGGGGTGGTCGGGCCCAGCGATTCAGTGGACAGTAATTCCAGATAGCCGACGATGTGTGTAAGGGGCGTGCGCAGTTCGTGCGAGACGTTGGCCACAAAATTGGCCTTCATCTGGCTCAACTCGGAGAGGCGCTCCAGGGCAGCCTGCAGTTCGGCTGTGCGCTCCTCGACGCGGCGCTCCAGGTTGCGGTTGGCGGCCTTCAAAGCGGAGCGGAGCTGGATGATCTGCTCGGTGACCGCCTGGTCGAGGGTGGGGCGCTTGATCAGATCCAGTTCCACCAGGGCCTGCCCCAAAAGGCAGGTGTTTCCTGCAAGGAGCTGCTCCTGCTGGTAGGCCAGAGCTTTCTCCAGATCGCCGGTAGCGATATGGCCGCGCGCGATCAGGTATTCCCCCAGGCGGGGGACGAGCATTTCAGGGGAAAGTTGGGGTTGAACCATTATGACACCTCGCTTTGCCAGACCCACTCCCCCCCCAGCATGGTGGCAGATGGGCGTAAAGTGAGCAGTTCGTCGGGATCACAGGTAAAGGGATCCTGGTCCAACAGGATCAGGTCGGCAAGATAGCCGGGAGCCAGGCGTCCAAGGCGGCCATCGGCGTTGGCAGCAAAGGCCGGGCCAAGAGTATAAGCCTGGAGAGCTTCCATCACGGTTAATTTCTGTTCAGGATACCACCCATCCGGACCGGGAGAGCCGTCCGGCTGGCGGCGGGTAATGGCAGCGTGCAGACCCAGGAAGGGGTTGGGAGATTCAACAGGCGCATCCGAGCCGAAGGCCAGGGTCGCGCCGTGCTGAAGCTGGCTGCGCCAGGCGTAGGCCAGGGCTGAACGATCCCCCCAGAACCGGTCCGCCACGGACATATCCGAGATGGCATGGATGGGCTGCATGGAGGCGATGACCTGCAAAGCGGCCAGCCGCGGGACATCCTCCGGATGCAGCACCTGCACATGCTCAATACGGTGACGCCGGGCGGGCAGGCGCCTGGAGGTCTCATACGCGCGCAGATGCTCAAAGGCATCCAGCACTTCGTGATTGGCACGGTCTCCGATCGCATGGACGGTCATGGCCAGGCCGACCTCCGCGGCGCGCCGTCCAAACTCAAACAACTCCTCGGCATCCATGTTAAGGATACCGCGATTCTCCGGTTCCCCCACATAGGGTTGGAACATGGCGGCGGTGTGAGGACCCAGAGCCCCATCCATGAAGGCCTTGACCGAGCCGATCCACAACATCTCATCGCCGAAGCCGGTGCGCAGGCCCAGGGCGGCGGCCTGATCGAGGCTTTCCACGGGGATATTCTTGTTGACTCGCAGCTTGAGGCGACCGTGGGCGTGAAGCTCCTGCAGGGCCATGAAACTTTCACGGCGGTCGAAATCATGCACACCGGTCAGACCCATGCTCCAGAGGACGGGTTGGGCCTGTTCCATGGCATGGACCGACTCCTCCAGCGTAGCCTGCGGGAGCCCGGCGTTCATCAACGACATGGCGCTCTCCAGCAGGATGCCTGTGGGGTGACCGGAAGGGTCGCGCAGGATGCGCCCATCCTTTGGGTCGGGCGTGCCGGGGCCGATCCCTGCAAGGCGCAGCGCAGCGCTGTTCGCCCAGGCGGCATGCAGAGACTTGGCCGTCAGATAGACAGGGTTCTGCGGAGCGGCCTCGTCAAGCTGGGCTGCGGTGGGAAAACCCTCCACCCCGGACAAGCCCCAAAAGTTATGATTCCAACCGTGGCCCAACACCCAGGCTCCCGGGTTGGAGGCGCGCGCCCGTTCCTGCACGCGCCTCAGGCATTGCTCCAGGGTGGAAGTTTCACAATCCACCTTTTGCAGACCCAATGAATAGTATTGGAGGTGAAGGTGCGCGTCGGTGAGGCCCGGCAGAACGGTGCGGCCCCCCAGGTCAAGAGTCTCATCCAGCCTGCCCACCAGGTGGGAGAGTTCATCCTTCGCGCCGCAGAGGCGCACGCGCCCATGGTCAATGAGCAGGGCGGTGACGTTGGGGCGGGCTGCATCCATGGTGTGGATGCGGCCGTTAAAGAGCAGTTTCATTTTAAAGCAGCTTTCCCAGCAGGGCATCCAGTTCTTCGGCGGAGTAGTAGTAGATGGTCACGCTGCCGCCCTTCTTGCCATGCCGGAGAGAGACCTTGGTCCCCAGGCTGGTCTCCAGGCGGCGCTGCACGTCAGTCTCATCAGCGCTGTGTGAGTGCCGCTTCTTCGAGGCCGAGCGCGTACCGTTCAGTCGTTTCACCAGACCTTCCGCCTGTCGGACGCTCATGCCGAGCTGCAGGATGGTGCGCAGAGCGCCCTCCTGGGCGCGGGCCGTGGCGAGGCCGAGGAGGGCGCGGGCATGTCCTTCACTGATTCGGCCGTCGGCCAAAGCCTGCTTGACCCCGGCGGCGGCCTCCAGCAGGCGCAGGGTATTGGTCACCGCGGAGCGGCTGCGCCCCACATGGACCGCCACGGCATCATGAGAAAGCCCGAAATCGGCGGTCAACTGGCGGTAAGCCTCGGCCTCCTCCAGCACGTTCAGGTCGGCGCGCTGGACGTTTTCAATCAGCGCCAGCTCGAGCATCTCCAGGCTGCTGGCCTGCCGCGAAATGGCAGGGACGGTCTTCAGGCCGGCGCGCTGTGCGGCCTGCAGGCGGCGCTCACCCGCGATCAGGATGAAGGCGCCGCCTTCTCCCGGGGTGACGATCAGCGGCTGGATGACGCCGTGCTCGCGGATGGAATCCGCCAGTTCGGCAAGCTGGTCCTCATCAAAGTGGACGCGCGGCTGGCGCGGGTTGGGCTGGATCAGTTCCAGGGGCACCTGCATCACGCCGCCGGAAGAGATGCGCGCAGCCTCGCCCGTGGGGATGAGCGCTTCGAGTCCCTTACCGAGACCGGAATGTTTGGGCATGAATGACTCCTTAGGCCTTTGCCTGGACGGGCACGCCATCCCCGGCCAGGATCTCACGCGCCAGGGCCTCGTAGGCCTGCGCTCCCATCGAATGCGGGGCATAAACGGCGATGGGCAGCCCGTAAGAGGGGGCTTCGGCCAGCCGGATGCTGCGCGGGATCACACTTTTAAGGACCTGCTCCGGGAAGAACTTGTTCACTTCCGCCACTACATCGGAAGAAAGCCGGGTGCGTGGATCGAACATGGTCATCACCACGCCGCGCACAGCCAGTTCCGGGAAGAGCGCCCTGCGGACGCGCTGGAGGGTCTGGGTCAACTGGCCCAGCCCTTCGAGTGCCAGGTACTCACACTGCACCGGGATGATCACGCCCTCGCGTGCGGCCACCAGGCCATTGATGGTCAGCAGTCCCAGGGAGGGCGGGCAGTCGATCAGGATATAGTCGAAGCGGCCATCGAGGTCTTCGATGGATTTTTTCAGGCGCGATTCACGTGCCAGCTCATCCACCAGCTCCACCTCTGCGCCTGCCAGGGCAGGCGAGGAGGGCAGGAGCGATAGGTTGAGACGCTCGTTCATCAGGATGCTGGAAACGGGCGAGGTAAGGTCGATCAAAGACTCGTAAGTGCCGTTCCGGACGGTATTCTTGTCCACTCCCAGGCAGGAGGTGGCGTTGGCCTGCGGGTCGAGGTCGATGACCAGCACGCGCTGTCCAAGCCGGGCAAGATATGCCGCCAGGTTGATGCTGGTGGTGGTCTTGCCTACGCCGCCCTTCTGGTTCACAAAGGAATAGATGCGGGTCAATACAAAACCTCCATCCTGCAAGCCTGGATCTCCTCCTCGGTGGGGATGCCCTCCAGGCCGGGCCGCGTGACGGAATAAGCGGCAAACTGTGTGGCAAAACGGGCGGCCTCCCAGGGATCGCGGGTGGTGTAGAGGCGCACAAAAAAGGCGGCGGCATAGATATCCCCGGCGCCGGTGGCATCCACTTCCTTCACCTTCGGAGCATTGAACCGGCGGCGGTCGCCGTTCCAATAAAGGATCGAGCCGGCCGAGGCGTCGGTCACCGCCAACAGGCGGGTATGGTGGGCGAAATACTCCACCTGTTCCTCGTCACCGCCCACATCTTCCAGGCTGATGACCATGGCCCCGATCCCGGGAAGGATCTCGGCGGCATTCTCAAACGGCACCGGGTGGATGCGGCCCCCGGCATCCCAACCCCGCATCCAGCCCTGCGGTGTAAGCCCCACCAGGGAAGCCTTCACATTGGAGGCCAGGTAATGGGGGAACTCCTGCACCAGGGGTGCCAGGTGCAGGATGGGGGCTGTCCTCCATTCGAGGGGAATGTGTTCCGGGGTAATGTCTTCAGCACGGTGATGCAGGATTTGTATCCGCTCGTGGGTCGGCAGATAGATGTTCTCGAAGGTCGTGGAGCAGGGCGAGGGGATCATGACCATCTGGATACCGGCCAGGGCCTCCAGCGGAGCTTCGGGACCACCCGAGGTGACGATCCCCACCCTCAAGCCCAGCGCACGCGCAGCCAGCGAGGCGTAGGATACCGTACCGCCCAGGCGCTGGCCCGAGGGGGTGAGGTCCACGGTGAGATGTCCAAAAGCCAGATAATCCACGGGCGGCAGAGGAGGGGAAGAGGTCATGCGTATATTATAACTGGAGAGGAAAAGCTAAAAAGGAAAACAAGACCGGGGATGGGCGGATGATGCACGCCAAGGCGCGGGAAATGAGGAAACAAAAAGCGCTGCGGGGGCCGCAGCGCTTTTGCCTTTCAGGAGTCTTTGGGGATGATCACCACCTTGCGGTGGGGCTCCTCGCCAGTACTCTCGGTGGTCACGGCGGGGTGGCCGCGCAGCTCAATGTGCACGACCCTGCGCTCGCTGGCAGGCATGGGCTCCAGGCTGGTGCGCTTACCGGTTTTGATGACCTGCTCGGCCATGCGGCGGGCAAGCTGCTGGAGCTGCTGCTCGCGGCGGCCGCGGTAGCCTTCCACATCCACAATAAGTTGGACCCACTGCTGGGCTTCCTTGCCCACAATCAGGGAGGCCACGTATTGGAAGGCGTTCAGCGTTTCGGCATGACGGCCGATCAGCGCTCCCAGGTCTTCACCGCGGATATCCACGTGGATGGTGCGGCGGTCGTCGGAAGACTGTTCGGCATAGTGCGCCGAGACCTGCGCCTGCATTTTCATCAGGTGCAGGAGGCGGGAGATGATGGATTCGGTCTTGTCGAGCAGTTCGTCATGGCCGGGGGCTTCAGCCGGTGCATCGACCGCCGGGGCGGCTGCGTCTGTTTCCAAAGGCTTCGGTTCCGGTTTGGGCCTGGGGGCCCTGGGGGCGCGCTCGGCACGCGGCACACGGGGAGCAGCGGGTTTTTCAACAGGCTTGGCCTGGGGAGCCGGCGCTTCCATGGGAGCCGGTCCTCCGGGTGGGTTCACGGTCAGGCGCACGCGCACCTGGCGTCCGCCTAACCCGAAAAGGCCCTTACTGCCGGCATCCAGGACCTCCACCGAGACGGCATCGGCGGGAAGGCCAAGCTGCGAGAGGCCCTGCGCCAGGGCTTCTTCCACAGTGGGAGCAATGATCTCGAGTGTGGTTCGCTCATTCATGTTGTCTCTCCCTGGTCACTTTTTCCCGGCGGGGGCGGCCTGTTTTTTGGAGCCGGGGAGCAGGTTGCTCCAGTTGGCCCGCCCGGTCATCGCATATTGGAGGATGCCCAGCAGGTTGCTGGTGATGAAATAGACCGACAGGCCGGAGGCAAAGGTCAACGCGAACCAGCCCAGCATGAGCGGCATGGTGATCGCCATGGAACTGCTCATGGCAGCGGTCTGATCGTTGGGGTTGGTGCTGGGCGGCATCGTCAGCTTGGACTGGACATAGGTGGTGAGGGCTACGATGATGGCCAGCGTGGGGACGGCAAAGCCGAGGATCTGGACCGACTCTGGCCGCCCGAGGTCCATCCACAGGAACCTGCTGTTGAGCGGGATGATGGATTCCACATTCAGGAAGGGGAAGATGCTGCGTCCCAACTGAAGCAGGCCCAGTGGCGTGGTGGCCAGGGCCCGGATAATGGATTGGTACAGCGCGATGATAATGGGGAACTGGATCAGGGTCGGCAGACAGGACGAGAAGGGACTGATGCCGCGTTCCTTGTAAATGCGCATCTGCTCCTGGGCCAGTTTCTCGCGGTCCTTGGCGTATTTCTTCTGGATATCCTGCCACTCCTTGTCCTTCTGGAGTTCCTGCATGGCCTGGGCGCCCTTCAACTGCTGGGCATTGAGCGGCCAGGTGATGACCCGGATCAGGATGGTGAAGAGGATGATGGCCACCCCGAAGTTGTGGCCAATGGTATCGTAGATCCAGAGTAGCGTATTGACGAACAGTGAAATGAAGAATTCCCACATGGCTGCCTCACTTGGTGGGGTAATTCCAGACCACTTTTCCGTTTGGATTCAGAGCGGTCAGGACATATTCAGCGCCGCTGGCCAGCGGGGCGACCAGGATCAGATCGCCGCCCTGCACTGCGGGGGTGTAGATCTTACCGTTAATGGTGGCATTCCATGCCTGGCTTCCCTTTGCATCGAAGGCATAGACTGTTCCAGATTCGGTGGTGACGATAACATTCTCCCCGGCCAGGAGCGGACTGCCGGTGATCGGGCCGTCGGGCTTCACGTTCCAGAGAGGATCCCCGGTGGCGGGGTCCAGCGCATAGAGCTGACCGTCCAGGTCGCCCACATAGAGGGCCTCTGCGCTCGCGATGGGGCTGCCCCAGGCCCAGTCCTGGGTGGGTTTCTCCCACAGGATCTTGAGGGTGCCGGAATCCAATGCGAAAACCCTGGAGGCAAAGGTGCCTACATACAGGGTCTTGCCATCCGCACTAATAGCCGGCGAGCCGGTGATGGAGCCGCCCAGGTCCACCTTGCTGCTCACTTTGTGGGCGGCCGGGTCCACCACGTACAGGAAATGGTCGAGGGAGGAGATATAGAGCATACCCTCATGCATCACCGGGGTGGACCACAGGTGCCCGCCGCCGCCGATCTCAAGAGACCAGAGCAGTTTGCTGGCGGCCAGATCCACCGCGTAGAGGGTGCCATCGTTGTTGGGGGCATAGGCCACATTATCCACGACCAGGGGAGCAGCGATCCAGCGGTCCAGGGCGCCGCTGAAGACGCATGTGGCAGCCGGTGCGCCGGTGGCCTGATCGACCCTGGCACCATCGATCACATACAGGCAGTGATCGGTGCCTGCGCTCCCGATGACCAGCCGCCCATCCTCCAGCAGATCGGGCGTGGCATAGAAGGCGGTCTTGGAATCCGGTTTGGCCGGGAACTTCCACTGCTCGGCGCCGTCGTTGAGACGGATCGCAAAGAGCTGGGCGCCATCTGCGAGGTAGGCCGTCTCTGCATCGGCGGCCAGGCCGGGCCAGGTGGAACCGCGCGTGGCTGCCCCGCCTGCGCACGAACTCAGCACAAGGGCGGCCGCCAGGGCCACAAGGATCAAACTGACTCTTTTTGTATTCAAAGCAGAATTACTCCTAGGGAACGGGGTCGTAACCCCCGGGATTGAACGGGTTGCAGCGCAGCAGGCGCCAGCCGGCCATGACCGAGCCTTTCAGCGCGCCGTATTTATAGATGGCCTGGTAACCATAATGAGAACAGGAGGGATAAAACCGGCAGGTGTTGGAGGGCAGGCCGCGCGAAAGCGTACTCTGGTAGAGGCGGATGAGGGCCAGCAGGGGGAGGCGCGCCCAGTTCACCGGGGTGCGCGGCAGATCGCGCAGGCGCGGCTCATTGGGATAATCGTGCAGATGGGATTCAGAGGTCATTCTGAGGGATCAACCCGGCCCGCAGCAGCAGTCCGTGCAGAACGCGGCGCAGGTCTTCCAGGGAGGCCTTCAGCATGGCAGGACGGGCGATCAACACCAGTTCGCATCCTTTGGGGAGGCCGGGCAGGAGGGGGCGCATCGCTTCGCGCAGCAGGCGCTTGGCCCGGTTGCGGTGGACGGCGTTTCCCAGCGCCTTGCCGGCGGCCACACCCACACGCAGCCTGTGCTGCTCGGAGGCCTGGACTATCAACACAACAAGCGGGTGGGCATAGGACCTGCCATTGTGCCGCACCCGCTTGAAGTCATCGGATCGGGTCAGGCGGAACTTGCGCTGCAACCCGTGCCTCAGGTGAAAGGATCAGCCCCGCTCTGCGCCGGATGGAGGTCTACCAGCGGGTGCGCTTGACGTGCTCGTTGGCGTGCGTGGTGAGCTTGTAGCGCCCCTTGAGGCGGCGGCGCTTCAGGACAGCGCGGCCGTCCGCCGAGGCATTGCGGGCGCGGAAGCCATGCACGCGCACCCGGCGGCGGATCTTGGGTTGATAGGTTCGCTTGGTCATTCTGGACGTTCCTCACTGCTCAAAAGATGATTGCAAGCTCCGTGCAGACACCCGATGGATGGGGTCTTCGGAACGAGCGGGCCGTGTTTAAGACTGGCGCAGTATTATACCGTAGGGGCTTGGATTCGGTCAAACAGGTTTCACCCTCAGCGTTCCTCATCCCGGTCGGGGTGGGTGGAGGCGGAAAGCAGTTCATCCAGCCCGTTGGCCGCCGCGGGGCTGGTGATGGCCAGCACCTCGTCCCACTCCTGCAGTGTGGTGGCGCCGCGCGGCAGGGTGACCTGCCCATCACGGATGATGGCGGCGATGA
Organism: uncultured Anaerolineaceae bacterium; assembly: GCA_964392495.1. Lineage (GTDB taxonomy): Bacteria > Chloroflexota > Anaerolineae > Anaerolineales > Villigracilaceae > JACPVF01. Next base: position 3,306 of record CAYMQX010000036.1, on the reverse strand, counting down.
TGCACTCCTCGGGCAGCCCCAGGTCCTTGATAGGCACGCCGATGGCTTTGGCGCCCGGCTCGACCTTTTCCTCAACCAGCGAATAACGCCCGCGGCGTATCTTCAGAAGGGTCATCATATCGCCCAGGGACATCTCCTCGCGGATCAGGCTGGAGAGCACATTGGCCTGGTTCAGGGCTACATCCACATGGAAGACCTCGCTGAAGAGCCATTCATTGCGCGGGTTGTTGACGCGGGCGATGGTGCGGGGTACGCCGAAGCGCTGCCGCGCCATAAAGCACAGAACAAGGTTGGTGGCATCATCGGCGGTGCAGGCCGCCATGACGTGCGCCTGACGTATGCCTGCCTCCTCCAGCACCTCGATATCGGTCGCCTGGCCCTCGTAAATGACCTCGGTGGGAAGTTCCTGGTGCAAATGGACCAGCAGCTCGGGGCGCTGCTCAATGAGATGGACCTTGTACCCCTCCGAAAGCAGAAGGGTGGTCAACTGCATGCCGGTGCGTCCGCCTCCCGCGATCAATATGAACATTTCAGGCCTCCTCCCCCTCGCCCAGGCGGGCGCGCAGTCTCCGGATACCGTCCAGCGTGGCACTGACATTGATCAGGTCGCCCTGCTCCAGACGGGTATCAGGCGAGGGCAGCATGGCGTATCCGCCGCGCGTCAGCGCGACCGGCAGCATACCATCCAACCCGGTGATCAGGTCGCCCCACAGGCGCGTGTTCCACCGGGGAGGGACCGTCAGTTCGTAGACCTCCACCTCCCCGTTCCCCGCCGAGAAGACCGCCCGGGAGGTCACGCTGGTAAGCACCTCTTCGATGCGCTGGGCGCCCCAGGATGTGGAGCTGATGATCTGCACCCCGAAAGTCTCCAGCATACTGCGCAGGTGAGGATCATAGTTGCGGCAGGCAACCACGGGAACATTGTAAATGACACGGGCGGTGTGCGATACGACCGCGTTGAGCGCATCCGAATTGGTGACAGCCGCCAGCCCATGAGCCTCCTGGATGCCGGCCCGCAGAAGCACATCTTCACGCAGGGCCTCCCCGTGGACGGTGCGCCCGCGGAATTCCGGGTCAATGCGACCGAAGGCAGATTCATTCTGGTCCACAGCGACCACCTGGTGCCCGCCGCGGAACAGGCGCAGGGCCAGGTCGGCGCCCACGCGCCCGCTCCCGACAATGATGAAGTTCATGATCGCTCCTTGGATTCCGACACCTGATAAGGCACATCCGTTACCACGATGCCCGGCGTGGCAAGCAGCTCCTTGCGGAGGACCTCGGCAGTATTCATGTGCAGGGCCCGCTGGGCCGCAGTGCTGGCCATGAACTGGGGTACCACGATGGTGATGACCTCGTTGACCTGGCGGTGTCTCAGGATCTCATCAATATATTGCAGCAGAGGCTCAATGAACAGGCGATAGGGCGAATCCACGATATACAGACGGATCCCATCGCCCCAGGTATTCCACTTCTTTTGGACCCGTTCGGTCTCCTCGGGATCGATCGAAACGTGCACAGCAGTGACATCATCCGAGAGCATACGGGCGTACTGCAGCGCCTTGAGGGTCCCCTGATGCACCCCGCTGATCGGCATGATGACGCGGTGTCGGGTGACGCGCGGCGCCGGGCCGGCGTAGTGGTCCAGGGAGAGCTTGCGCGCCAGACGGCGGTAATGGCGATTGATGAGCTTGAACAGCCACATCAGCAGCGGCATGATGATCAGGACGATCCAGGCGCCGTCATGAAATTTGGTCACAGAAAAGACCAGCATGACGACGGCGGTGCACAGACCGCCAAAGACATTCAGCGCCATCTTGCCCCGCCAGGTCGGCTCGTGATGGAGGACCATCCCGCCTTCATGCAGCGTCTCCCCCGCCTTGATATTCCGGGTGCGCCACCAGCGGCGGGCCATCCCCACCTGGGCCAGCGTGAACGAAAGGAACACGCCGATCGCGTAGAGCGGGATCAGGCGCGTGACGCTGGCCCTGAAGACAATGATCAGGATCGCGGCCAGGACAGCCAGCAGGATAATTCCGTAGGAATAGACCAGGCGGCTGCCGCGATAGGTGAGCTGGCGCGGCAGAAAGCCGTCCTGCGCGGCCAGGGCCCCCAGGCGCGGAAAGCCCGCAAACGCGGTGTTGGCCGCCAGGACCAGGATGATGGAGGTGGCCGCGATCAGCAGGACATAGAAAATGTCCCGGCCGCCGAAGATGGTGCGCGCCAGTTGGGAGACGACGGTCTCCTGCTCGGACGGCACCGCGCCCACGCTCCTGGTCATGAAGGAGATCCCCAGGAAGAGGGTCGTGAGGATCACGCCCATCCAGATCAGTGTGATGCCGGCATTTTTGCTGCGGGGTTCCTTGAAGGCCGTGATGCCGTTCGAAATGGCCTCGATCCCGGTCAGGGCCGAGGTGCCGCTGGAGAATGCATGCAGAAGCAGGAAGGGTGTGACGAACCCCAGCGTCCCCTCTATCTCCAACAGCGGCGGATTCTGCACGAGCCCCAGCGAACCGGTCAGATGGCGAAAGAGGCCAATGACCAGCATCACATACATGATCAAAATGAAAAAATAGTTGGGGACGGCAAAGGCCATGCCCGACTCACGCACCCCCCTCAGGTTGACAATCATCACCAGGACCACGAACGCCACCGCCAAACTCACGCGGTAGGGGAAAAGCTCCGGAAGCGCCGAGACGATCTGCGCGACCCCCGAGGAAATGGATACCGATACGGTCAGGATGTAATCTGTGAGCAGGGAGGCAGCAGCCATCAAGGCGGCGGTCTCACCGAGATTGTCCTTGGCAACGATATAAGCCCCGCCGCCGTTGGGATAGGCATGGATGATCTGCTCGTACGAAACGGTCACGATCACCAGCAGCAGGGCAATGGCAATGGCGATGGGGAAGACATATCCAAAGGCCAGCGTCCCGGCGGCGGCCAGGATGACCAGGATCTCCTGCGTGGCGTAGGCAGTGGAGGACAGGGCGTCGGCGGCGAAGACGGCCAGGCCCACCGCCTTCCCGATGGTCTCGTGCGGAGCATCGGCCGTCTGTAATGGGCGGCCGATCAGCCAGTGTGTCCATGAGCGATGCGGCTTGTGCCTTGTGGTACGCCGCATGATGTGATCTGAATTTCCCGGATCTTCCGGGATGACTGTCGTCATTATGGTTCTTCCCGTTCCATCAAAAAAAATAATACATGCCCGCCGGAATCGGGGGCAGGGGCGGATTATAGTCTAAAACCGGCGCGATCGGGACCGTTCTTTTCCTGCAGCAGGGGGATCTCCAAACGGAAGGTGCTGCCCTG
>CAYMQX010000035.1:0-13731 GCA_964392495.1 uncultured Anaerolineaceae bacterium | reverse complement strand
TCCAGATATTCTTCCAGGTGCGCCAGCCCTTGTGGAAAGTTCCTGCGCCCCAAGCCCAGGCGGAAATGATTCCCGGAATCTCCAAAGATGGATCCCGGGGCCAAAAGCACTCCGATCTCACGGACAAGCGCATCGCAAAATTCTTCCACATTCCCCTTCAGCAGGCTGGGAAAGGCGATCGAACCGGCGCGCGGGCGCACCCATCTGAACAGGTCGGGGTGCCGACTGAACAGGTCGTCCACCAACTCCAGATTGGCACGGATGATCTCCAGGTTGCGATCAATGAGCGCCTGCCGCCGGCGCAATGCCAACTCCGCCAGAAATTCACTGGGGGCGCTGCTGCAAATGGTGGTGTAATCCTTCAGCGAGGCCATGCGCTGGAGGATCTCCCGGTTGTGGGTTGCCACCCACCCGATACGCAGCCCCGGCAATCCGTAGGTCTTGGAGGTGACTCCGAGTGAAATGGCATATTCGCCCTGGTCACAGGCCGCGGGCAGCCGATCTTCGGGGCTGTATTCGGATTCGCGGTACACCTCATCCGAGAAGAGCAGCAGCCCGTTCTTATGCACGAACTGGTGCAAGGCAATAAACTCCGGGCGGGACATCAACCAACCGGTGGGATTATGGGGGGTATTAATCACAATGGCACAGGTGTTTGGCCGCAATAATTGGTTGAGTTCATCCAGATCAGGAGCCCAGTTGTTTTCCTCACGCGCCATCCAGGCGCTTACTTCACAGCCGATGGAGCGCGCCACCTCCGCCAGGGATTGATAGCAGGGGGAATGGACGATGACATGCTCTCCCGGCTGCAAAGCTGCATGCATAAAGAGGAAAACGGCCTCCTCGGCGCCACTGTGAACCAGCACCTGTTCCGGCTGGATGGTCTCATAGAGATCACAGATCGCCGCCCGCAGGGAAAGACTTCCCTGGGATTCTGTATATCCCAGCCAGGTCCGGGAAAAGCGAACATCCGACCCATCCTCAAGCTGCAGCAGATCGTGAATGTTCATGGATTCACAGTCCGAAGTGCACATCAGAAATTCGGTGGTGAATTCGTACCGGGCAAAATACCGTTCAAGCTCAAAGGCAGGGATTTGCATGGTCTATTTGTTCTCCAATACAGCGATCGGACGGTCTATTTCAGGACTCTTCTCAGGTCACGGTAATGGATCTGATTATGGATGTACACCATTTTGATCATCTCGCGCAATGTAGTTATCTGAAGGAAGGGATGACGGCCGGTTTTTTCAAGCTCTTCATCTTTCAGCCTCGATACGAAACCAACCATCTCCGCGCGCACCATACGAAATTGCGCAAGCAATTCGCCGGGGCTGAGCAGGCTGGTCTTTTCCTGCTGCCGGGCGTTGAACCCATCGACTGAGAAATCCGGCGGGACCCCGAGGCCGTCCCTGCGAATGGACTCAAAAAGCCGGATAAAAGCGCGCTCGGCCGTCACCAGGTGAGCAAGGATGCTGCGGATGGTCCAAATGGAGCCCTCCGTATAGACTTCGGTTTTCCACTGATGGTCACCGAGGGTCTCGAAGAACAGGGCAAGCCGCTCCCCCTCGGAGGTCAGTTTCTGAGCCAGTTGTGCGGTCTCGAGCATGGGTCCTCCGGATGAAAATTGCGGTCAGATGAGTGAATAGCCGCCATCCACAAGCAGGGTATCGCCGGTAATGTAGTGGTTATCCAGGAGGTATTCAAGAGCCGCGGTCACTTCGCCGAGCGCGGCCGGACGCTGGAGCGGCAGCCGGGCCGCCAGCGCTTCCCACTGCCCTTCCGAAACGATATCCGAGCGCAAAACCAACCCGGGAGCAATGGAGTTGACCCTTACCTGCGGGGCAAAGCTTCGCGCCAGGATGCGGGTCAATGATTCAAGCGCCGCCTTGCTGACACTGTAGGCGGGGAAAACATGCCAGGTCTTGTGTGCCGCCACATCCGAGATATTCACAATCAGGCCGTCTTCCTGCATTCTCAGCCCGGCCTGCTGCGCGCAGAGAAAAGGAGCCCGCAAATTGAGGGCCATTGTGAGATCCCATTCAGCAGATGTAAGCTCGCGGATATTGGCGCGATTCATCAGCGCGGCTGAATTCACGAGCACCTTTAAGGGGTGGGAAAGGGTATCGACCTGCCCAAATAGCTCTTCCACCTGTTCGGGAAGCGTCAGGTCCGCCTGCTGAAGATACACCGGAATATGCAGGGCACGGATCTCCTCAGCCGTTTCGTTCGCACCCTGGAAATTTTGATGATAATGAAGCAGGACCGCCAGTCCCCGGCGCGCCAAGGTCAGGGCAAACGCGCGTCCGAGGCGGGTGGAAGCCCCGGTTACGATCGCAAGAGGGAGCTCGGGCATGCATCTGTTTTACCACAAAAAATCCAGCCTCTTAAGGAAGCCCCCTCCGTCAAAGCGAAAGCCGGCCGGTTTCCCACAGGCCGGGCGGTCATATGGCGTATCCAGAATTAATGAGGCAGTTCACCCACCCGGAGCGAACAGGTTACCGGAGCAGGAATCGGCGTAAAGAGACCGGCCCGCCAGATGCCGGACTCGATCCTTTATAAACAAAATTGCCCCGGTCGCAGGGATCGGGGCAATCTTTTTTTACTTCCTGAAATAATTCGAGATAAAGAACCAGATGTTGGCCGGCCTCTCCGCCAGCCTGCGCATAAAGTATGGGTACCAGTGTGTCCCAAACGGGACATATACGCGTACCGGGAACCCCTCCTCCACCAGTCGTTGCTGGATATCACGCCGGATACCGTGCAGCATCTGGAACTCAATGGCATTTTTAGGAAGCCCAACCTTGGCGGCGTATTGTCCGGCAAAGGCCACGCGATGATCGTCATGCGTACCCAGGGCCGGGAGGGGCGGCGTACGCCCATCCTCGCTCAAGGAGGGACAGCCTGACGCCATTGCGGCATCGATCATTAACTTCACCAACAGGTCATAATTTGCGTCAACATCGCCTTTTTTTGGGAATGCCTTATCCGCCGGTTCCAGGTAAGCGCCTTTCACAAGGCGTACCGGGATCTTATCCCCCATCAGCCGCCGTACATCGGCCTCGGTCCGATAAAGCATGGATTGAAGCACCGTACCGACATTCTCGTAGCCCTTTTCGCGCATGGCGTAGAGCATGTCCAGGGTCTTGTCGGTATAGGGCGTATCCTCCATATCAATGCGGATAAAAATACCCTTCGTGAGCGCATGAGCCAGGATGCGCTCCAGGTTCTGAGCACATACGTTCTCGTCCAGCCCCAGCCCAATCTGCGTGAGCTTGATGGAGACATTGGCCCGGACCCCTGACATGTCGATCTCATCCAATGTGGTCAGGATTTTGTCTGTTGCCTGCTGTGCCTCTTCAGGCGTGCTGGTATGTTCCCCAAGCTGGTCGAGCGTGGCATTGATCCCCCGTGAGTTCAGGTCTTTTACTACACGAATGGCATCTGCCAGATCGCTGCCTGCGACAAATCGCGAGGCAGCCCTCCACGCGAACCCCCAATGGGTCACCATATTTTGTGCCCAGGCGGCCTTGGAAAGATAGATCAAGAACAAGCGGAGCATTGGATCCCTTCCTGCAAAAAAATGGCCCCGGCCGCGGCGGGAGCTTTCAGCAGGCGCCGACTGTCAGGCTGCTCAATTCTAGCACAGGTGCCCGGAACGGCTGTGTTATACTCTTCGGGTGCTTTTTGTCACATTTTTGGAGGCCTGAGTGCACAACCGCAACGCCAATATTTGGCTGCGGGGCATATCCATCCTGTTGATCAGCGTGGCCATCGTATTAACGGTCGTCTCCCTGGTCGGTTACAGTCGGCAGCGAAACAACTATCCCCCCGGCATGACGATTGCCGGAGTGCCGGTCGGTGGGCTGGATCCCGCGGCTGCATCCCAGCGACTTCTCGAAATCTACACATCCCCCATTGAGGCGCGTTATTCGGGCGCCGTGATCCATATCGATCCACAGTCCGTCGGATTCAGCGCAGATGTGGACAGCATGATGGCGGCCGCCGATCTGATCCGCACGGGCGGTTCGTTCTGGAGCGGTTATTGGAGCTATCTTTGGAACCAGCTGCCTCCGGCCTCTTCAGTCCCCCTGCTCTCCACGCTGGAGGAAGAGCGCCTGCGGGCGTATCTCCAGGACGAGGTTATCACCCGCTACGATTCCCTGCCCCTCCCGCCTCAGCCCATCGCCGGAACGACCAGCTTCACGCCCAGCAGCCCCGGTCAATCACTGGATATAGACCGCGCCGTCGTGCTAATAGAGGATGCGTTCCGCTCCTCCAGCGACCGCCGGATCTCGCTTACCGCCCGAGAAAATATAGCCGCACGCCCGACCATTGACAGCCTGAAGGTACTGCTGGAGAAATATATCCTATCCACCGGCTTCGACGGCACGCTTGGCCTGTTCATGACCGACCTTCAGACCGGACAGGAGATCCACTTCGCGCTTAATCAGGGAGAGGAGATCTCCACTGATCCCGATATTGCGTTCACAGCCTCCAGTACCATCAAGATCCCCATCCTGACATCCTTCTTCATCCAGCGAGGAGATACACCTGTCGACCCGTCCACCAATGCCATCATCCTTAACATGATCAAGAAATCCGAGAATCCCCCCTCGGATGCGTTGATGGCGGAGCTGGACCCCAACACCGGGCCGCTAGTGGTATCACAGTACATGAAGGCAATCGGGTTGGACAACACCTTCCTGGCAGGCTTCTTCGAGCCGGGCTCCCCGCTCCTGCAGCGTTTCAGTACGCCTGCCAACCAGCGAACGGATATCAATACCGACCCGGACCCATACAATCAGACCACGGCCTCCGATATGGGAATGCTGCTGGTGGATATCTACCAGTGTGCGGAGGAGGGTGGGGGCGCCCTGGTAGCCGCCTTCCCCGACAAAATGGATCGCAGCACCTGCCGCCAGATCATCGACTATCTGGCGCAGGACAAGATCGGCGTACTTATCGAGGCCGGCGTTCCAGAAGGCACCCAGGTCGCCCACAAGCATGGATGGGTGGTGGATGTGACCACCGGCTATATGAAGAACGTCAGCGACGCAGGCATTATCTACAGCCCGGGCGGGAACTTTGTACTTTCCATTTATACCTATCATCCGGTGCAGGTTGTCTTTGACAAGGCCAACGCCATGTTTGCCAACCTTGCACAGGCGGTCTATGGCTTCTACAATACCGAGTAAAGACAGGGATATCCCGGGGCAACATACGAAACCGCGCAGAATCATGCTCTGCCCCGGCATTTCTCTTTTATAATAAAGGCATGAGCGCAGCCCTAGGTCTCTTCCGTCTCCAGCAGGTTGACAGGCAGATCGATCAATCCCAGGCTCGTGTCAAAACCATTCAAGAGATACTGGAAAACGACACAGAACTGCTTAGAGCCATGGAAGAAATGGAAACTGCTGCAAGGGGCAACCGGGAGGCCCAGGCCCTCCTGAGTGAAGCGGAAGGGCATGTCAAAACCCAGCAGATCAAGATCGAGCAGGCCGAAAGCAGCCTGTACGGGGGCAGTGTTCACAACCCCAAGGAACTGCAGGATCTACAGAATGATGTCGCCTCCCTGAAAAAGCATCTTTCCACGCTGGAGGAACGCCAACTGGAGGCGATGCTTCAGGTGGACAGCGCCCAATCCGCACTGGAGGCATTCCAAGCGGAGCTGAGCAGCCTGCAGGCGCGCCGGGGAAATGATCACATGAAACTGATCGACGAGCAGCAGGACCTCCACAGGAATCTCTCGCGCTTGCAGGCCGAGCGTCAGGCGGTCATGACCGACCTGGCAGCCTCCTCTTTGGAGATCTATGAGGAACTTCGCAACCGCCGGCGCGGTATCGCAGTCGCCGAAGTGACCGAAAGCTCCTGCTCCGCCTGCGGCACCAACCTGACTCCTGCCGAGCATCAGAACGCACGCTCCCTTACTCAATTTTTCCGCTGCCCATCCTGTGGGCGCATACTGTACGCAAGCTAAGCGACCAACATGCTTTTTGCCATCGACCTGCCCTCCTTCCTGCTTGGCCTGCTCACGGCCAGCCTTTTCTGGTGGCTGGTATCCAAAAGCCGGCCGATCCTGGCTGAGGCGCGAACTTCACTGCGTGAGCGAGGCGAGGCCGCACAGGCCCGGAAAGGAAGCAGCGTGGAGGAGAACTTCCGGCGGGTCACGCTGCGCCGCGCCCAGGGGATGCACCTGGCAGCACCTCTTTTCGCGCTGGACGAGATCCTCCAGCCGCCTCTGCTCATCGCCCCACAACCGCAGACCGTCCCCGGCGACCCGCCGCCCACGCAGGATGCCGTCAGCGAGGCTCTACCCTATCTTCCAACCTGGCCGGAACTGGCGGCTGCGTACCATGCCCAGGCACTGAGCCTTCCCCAAGCGCTGGCAGGCGGAAGGAACCTCGTCATCACGGGACAGGCTGGCGCAGGGAAAACCGTCGCTCTGGCATACCTGGCTTCCCTGGCCTCCAACCGAAGCGAACTGCTCGGCGAACTGCAAAATCACCTTCCCTTCCTTGTGCATGTTGCAGACCTGCGTCTCCCCATTACAGATACCAGGCACATTCTGGATCCCGTGGTGGAGGTGGCCGATGCCACCGCGCCGGTCATGGACCTGGGGCGCATCCCCGCCTTTGTTGAACAGAGCTTTCGCAGCGGCCGGGCGCTCCTCCTTCTGGATGGATTTGATGAGCTGCCTGTTCAGGATCAGAAAGCTGTCTGCGATTATCTAAAACTGCTGCTGGAGGCGCATCCCAGGACACGCGTCGTCACCACGGGGACATTTGAAAGTTTGGGAGGGCTGCTCTCTCTGAATTTTGCCCCTCTTTCGATCATGGCATGGAACCGCCAACGGGTCGAGGACTTTTTAAAGTCCTGGGGGCGGCTCTGGTCGCAATACGTCACTTTGGAGGCCTGGACTCAATCAGGACCTGAGCCTGTTGATCCCCTGCTCCTGAACCATTGGCTTGCGGGCGCTTCCATCATCCCCGATCCTTTGGAATGCACTTTGATGGCGTGGGCAGCCTACGCCGGAGATGGTCTGGGGCCGCATATTGTAGACGCCATTTCCACCCACATCCGACGCCTGGCGCCACCCAACACACCGCTGGCAGCTCTTGACACACTTGCGCTTCAAGTGGTGGTCAGCAGTCAGCCGGTCTTCGAGGCGCGCAAGGCCGGCGAGTGGGTCAGCAAGTTCGAGACGGCTGAGCCGGGTCTGAGCGAGGAAGCGGCAAACGAGGAAAATCCTGAAAGCCCAGGCTCCGGCAGGACAGTCAAAGCGCGCAAAGGGCCAAAGACCGCTGCAATCCAGGCACCTTCGCAGAACCTCCTGAGCCGCATGACAGGCAGCGGATTGCTGGTCTCCCACCCCAGCAGCCGTCTGCGGTTTGTCCACCCTGTCTTTGAGGGGTTCCTGGCTGGACGCGCCTTGAATGACTACAGCGGCAGCGAGGGCGTCCTGAATCAGCCGGACTGGATCGGCAAGGTGCTTACACTGCGCTATCTTGCCGCAAGCGGGGATATTACCCCGGTAATCGACCAAATGCTGGAGTGGTCGCGGCTTCCCATGCACCGGCCGCTGCTGACCGCAGCCCGCTGGCTGCGTGACGCCCCACGTGAAGCTCCCTGGCGAAGCAAAGTAATGTCGGCGCTGGTCCAGCTCCTCCAGACAGAGGGCCTGCCTCTCTCGCTTCGCGGTCAGGCCGCTGCGGCAATCGCTCTAAGCAATGATGCGGGGGCGGCCGCATTGTTCCGGAATCTGATGAACACGCTTTCTTTCGAGTTGGTGCAGCTCTGCGCCCTGGGCAGCGGTTTTCTCAGGGATGCAAAGGCAACAAAAAACCTAGAAAATGTACTGAGCGCTCCCAGCCTTACCGCCCGCCAGGCTGCCTGCCTTGCGCTGGTCGCCATCGGCAGCGATGAATCCATGGATGCAGTCGGAAAAAGTCTCCTTCATGGGGATGAGAGCATCCAGCGCAGCGCAGCCGAAGCCCTGGCCAATGACCCCGATGAGGGTTTCTCCATGTTAAAGGATGGGGCCACGATCGCCGACATCCTGGTGCGGCGTGCAGTGGTCTATGGCCTGGTACGCGTGGAAGAGCCCTGGGCTCTGGAACTGCTGCGGCGCCTGCAGATCGACGACGATCAATGGGTGGTGAGAAATGCAGCGGGAGAAGCCCTGGATGACGAATCGAGGCTTCGCTCCCGTATCCCGCACGGCCTCCCCGCGCCCTCCGAGACGCCGTGGCTGTTGGAATTCGCCGCCTCTCAAGGGGTGGGGATACCGCCCGGCTCACCGGCAACCGAGCTGCTCATCTCCGCCCTGAACAGCCAGAAAACGGAAGCCCGTCTGGCCTCCATCCCCTACTTGAAACGGACACCGAGCGAAGGGGTTGTAACCCGGCTATATCACGTCATGTATTCCCAGGAGCCTCAACTCAGGGAGGCGATCTATATCGCCTTGATGGAGATCGCGGCTTCCGGCATCAAGCTGCCGCACCCCACCCAGTTTGGGATCGCCTGAGTCCCTGGCTACGCAGAACATCGCATCCTTTTCATAGAGCAGAGACGCGTCATGATTGATCCATTTCTTCTTCATTCGATCGGCATACTTGGAGGAACCGGCAAGGAAGGCAAGGGCCTTGCCTATCGCTGGGCCAAAGCCGGGTACCGCATCTTCATAGGCTCCCGCTCCGCAGAAAAAGCGCACGATACCGCCGGAGAACTCATGGAGCTGCTCGGAGGACAAGCTCTGATCGAAGGCTGTGAGAATACGGAAGCCGCCGCAAGGTCGGATATCCTGGTCCTCACCGTCCCTTACGCCGCCCACAGAGAGACCCTGTTATCTGTGAAAGATGCTCTCCAGGGAAAGCTGCTGGTGGATGTTACCGTTCCCCTGGTCCCCCCCCGGGTCGCCAGGGTTCAGATGCCGCCCGCAGGCTCTGCGGCCCAGGAGGCGCATGAGATCCTCGGTGATACTGTGGAAGTGGCTGCGGCCTTTCAAAATATCTCCTATGAGCATTTGCTGGGTGAACAAAACATCGAATGTGACGTGCTGGTAACCGGCACTTCGCCTGAAGCCCGCTCCGAGGCTTTAAGGCTGGTCGAGGCGGCAGGCCTGGTCGGCTGGGATTCCGGGCCGATCGAGAACTCCGTCGTGGTGGAGGGGCTCACCAGCGTTTTGATTGGCATCAACCGGAAATACGGCTCACGGCACGCGGGCATTCGCATCACTGGCGCCCCCCATCCCTGACCCATCCATCCATGCCACTGACACTTTCTGCGCTGCCTCGCTTCCCGCTCATTCGCCAGGGAGATAACCTGGCGGATATTCTTCTATCCAGTCTGGATCCCATGGAACTGGAGGACGGCGATATTTTGGTGCTCGCACAAAAAATCGTCTCGAAAGCCGAGGGCCGCATGGTAGACCTGGCCTCGGTCATCCCCGGAAGGCGCGCCCTGGAACTGGCGTCCACGGCGGAAAAGGATCCGCGTATCATTGAGTTGATACTTCAGGAAAGCAGTGAGGTACTGCGCGTCCGGCCGGGAACGATAATCGTCCAGCATCGTCTGGGATTTGTATGCGCCAATGCGGGGATCGACCATTCCAACGTTGCCGGGGAAGGCAGCCTGGAACAGGAATTTGTGCTCCTCCTGCCGGAGGCTCCCGATCGCTCTGCAGATGAGATACGCGCCGGGATCACCGCTCGTACCGGCAGGGAGGTTGGCGTACTTATCATCGATTCACACGGACGTGCCTGGCGAAATGGGACGGTCGGCATCGCGATCGGCCTGAGCGGGCTGCCGGGATTGGTGGACCTGCGCGGCAGGGTGGATCTCTTCGGTTATACACTCAAGAACACACTGGTCGGTGCGGCAGACGAGCTAGCCGCCGCGGCCTCACTGGTGATGGGTCAGGCCGCTGAAGGCACACCGGCGGTCCATGTGCGCGGTTTTCCGTACCCGCTGCGTCCCGCCTCCCTGCAAGAACTACTGCGCCCCCGAGATCAGGACCTTTTCCGGTAGATCAGCGCGCCATTCCGCAGGTTAATCGTAGGCAGTACAAATAGTGTAATTTAACTGAAATCTTATACATGCCTGTTAGACTTATAATCATGCTGATCGTACAAGTTCAGGTTGGATTCAAGGTACATGCCGTGAGGGTCTTCGTTCTCCAGGCATAACCGCTGCGATCAGTTCAAATTCACTCCCAACGAGGCACAATGGACTTTCCACAGGAATTCCGTGACCTTCTGAGCGCAAACGCCAGGGTCTATCTTTTCCTTGCCACGAGCATGCCGGATGGATCTCCGCAGGTCACACCGGTCTGGTTCGATATGGAAGGCGATCTCATCCGCATCAATACAAACGAAGGGCGCATCAAGGACAGGAACATGAAGGTCCGGCCTCATGTGGCCATGGTAATCCAGGACCCGGCCGACCCCTATCGCTATCTGGGGATACGAGGCGAGGTGGTTGAACACACCACGGAAGGCGCCGATCAGCACATCAATCAGCTCAGCCTGAGATACGATCACAAACCCTGGACCTGGCGCCCCGATCAGCGGCGGATCATTTACAAGATCAAGGCCCTCCATTTTGATTGCCACTGATCCGCACCAATTCCTGCGGATGCGCCGCTCCACCCGCCGCTTCCGGACCGAGGCAGTCGCCCCGGGACTTATCGAGCGGATCCTGTTCACGGCAGCGCACGCTCCGTCCGCTCACAACCGCCAGCCCTGGCGTTTCCGGGTAATCACCCTGCCGGAGATCAAGTCCAGATTAGCGGATGCGATGGGGGTCGATTTCAGCCGTGACCTGGCAGCGGACGGCGTCGCGCCGGAGATCATCAGCGCGCAGGTAGGGCGTTCGCGTGCCCGCATTCTGGCAGCACCGATCATCATTATCCTCTGCATGGATGCAAGCGATATGGATGTCTATCCGGATGCCCGGCGCAACGAGGCGGAGCGCACCATGGCGATCCAATCGGTCGCGGCAGCCGGAATGCAGCTGCTTCTTGCAGCTCACTCTGAAGGCCTGGGGGCAGTCTGGGTATGCAGTCCGCTCTTTGCCCCGCAATCCGTCCAAAGAGCCTTGCAGCTTCCCCCCCACTGGGAGCCTCAGTCCATGTATTTTATCGGGTATCCTGAAGATACTGCAAAGCCCAAGAGGGTAAGACCATTATCCGAGATCGCGCATTTTGATGAGGGATGGGAAAAGTGAAGATCGTTGCCCTGGCCGGCGGTGTAGGCGGAGCAAAACTTGCTGACGGCCTTGCACAGGTTGCTGCTCCAGGAACCCTTACAGTCATCGTCAATACCGGTGATGACTTTGAGCACCTGGGCCTGCATATCAGCCCGGACCTCGATACCATCTGCTATACACTTGCGGGTCTGGCAAATCCCGAAACCGGCTGGGGCCGGGCCGGTGAAACCTGGCAGATGATGTCCAATCTCACCAGGTTGGGCGGTCCGGATTGGTTTAATCTCGGGGATCAAGATCTCGCCACACACCTTGAGCGTACGCGCCGACTTAATGCCGGCGAATGTCTTTCAGTGATCACCCGCGAGTTCTGCGACCGCTGGAATGTACATACAAGGGTCCTCCCCATGAGCGACCAGCCAGTACACACCATTGTTGAATCAGATGCAGGGGATCTGCCCTTTCAGGAGTATTTCGTCCATCGGCGCTGCGAGCCTGCGGTCCGGGGCTTCCGATTTGAGGGACTTGAATCAGCCCAACCCGCACCGGGTATTATCGAGGCGCTTTCAGAGGCAGATGCGGTCATCCTGTGCCCATCCAATCCATGGGTCAGCATTGACCCCATCTTAAAAGTCCTCCCCCGGATCACAAAGCCGGTGATCGCGGTGTCGCCAATTATTGGCGGCCGCGCCATAAAAGGTCCCGCCGCAAAGATGTACGCGGAGATGGGGATCGAGCCTTCGGCGCTTGCCGTGGCTGAACATTATCGAGACATCCTGCAGGGCTTTGTCCTCGACCATGTCGATCAGGCCCATCGCGAAGCGATCAAGATCCCCACTCTCGTAACAAATACCCTCATGTACTCGGAAGCGGATCGCTTCCGGCTGGCTCAGGATGTATTGGACTTCATGGGGAAACTGGGATGACACTTTGGGCGATTGTTCCTGTCAAACCGTTGAGGCGCGGCAAATCACGCCTGGCCGGGACGCTTTCCGATGATGAACGCGCTCACCTTAATGAGCAGTTACTAGAGCGCACCCTGAAGACCCTCAAGGACCTGAAGGAAGTCGAGCAGGTGCTGGTCGTCAGCCGGGACCCGCACGCCCTCACCCTGGCGCGCAATCTTGGGGCGCGGACGGTCCGCGAGGACGGGCAGCCGCACTTGAATACTGCCTTGAAGCGCGCCACCGTGGTTGCACAGCTTTACACCACCGGCGGGGTCCTGGTTCTGCCTGCGGACCTTCCGCTTCTCTCACGCGAGGATGTGCTGAAGCTCCTGGATCGTGCCGTGCATCCGCCAGTGGTGGTCATTGCACCCGACCGGCATCTTAAGGGCACCAATGCCCTGCTGATGTGGCCGCCGGGTTTGATCGAATACGATTTCGGTGAAGATTCCTTCCATCGCCATTGCGAGCGCGCCCGGAAGTCCGGCGCCCGGCTGGAGATCGTGGATCTTCCTACTCTGGGGCTGGACCTCGACCTGCCGGAAGACCTGGAGCTTATCCGCAAGCTTCAAGACATCAAAGTCTAGCGTTGTGTTCCGACGGATTCTGCCTGCCTGGAGGATACCAGGCGGGACTTCGAGTGCCGTGGAGACCCTTACCCCGGCCTCTGTCTTGCAGGGGGAGAGACAGTCTTGGAGGCGAAATGGACCCCTACCCCCGGCCCTCCCCCAAATTCGACGAGTACGTCGGTATTTGGGGGAGGGGGCGCGAAGGGCGGGAAGAGAGAGGGAGATGAACCACGAAAAACACGAACCACACAAAAAAAGGGCGGGTAATGGGACGCGGATTCACGCGGTGGGGTTGGAGGCGGAGGGACCCCTACCCCGGCCCTCCCCCAAATCCGACAATGGGGAGGTCCGATGATTACGACGATATCTGTGTCGTATTTGGGGGAGGGGGACGCGAAGGCGGGGGAAGAGAGGGAGATAGACCACGAAAGAGCGGAGGGAGAGGAACCACGAAAGACACGAAACACACGAAAAAAAAGGGGCGGGTAATGGGACGCGGTTCCGCGCGGAGGGGTGGGGGAGGCGTGCCTGGAGGCGGAGGGGGAGGGGGCGAGAGGGCAGCCTCTGAGGTATCCCAAACTCTTAAATTATTTGGTGCATCCATACCGTGAATGGATCAGAAAAATCCGACCTCAGAGATTTTTTATGACATAAAACCCTGCGGATAAGGATGATGCTCAATTTGGTGAAAATCCCCCAAATGCTATAATACATTTGTGTGTTTCGACACAAAATATTCGATCTTGTCTGAACGAGGTGCCCAATGGGTATGACCCGTACTACAGATTCGCACTATATGACCAGGCCCCAGCTTCAGGCGGAACTCCTGCGGTGCGAATACTGTGAAGAAAAACCATGCACCAAGGCATGTCCCGCCAATTGCTCGCCCTTTGATTTCATCATGGCTGCCCGCGTGGGGAATCCTTCCGACATCCAGCGCGCGGCGGCGGAGATCATGAGCAACAATCCCCTCGGCGGCGTCTGCGGGTTGGTCTGCCCGGATCGTTTCTGCATGG